>JAAYPC010000364.1 GCA_012519985.1 Fibrobacter sp. | reverse complement strand
GGTTGAAGGGAGGCTCTTTTTCTGGGGGATGGAGGAACCTCAACAACTTATCAAAATGCAACCAATCATGCAACTAATACGCTGATTCGCCCAACGATGCAAAAGATCTGGTTTCATCTAGCTTAAACTTAAGTACCAGATTTTCCCCCGACTTATTGGTTGGAGGGAGGCTCTTTTCTGGGGACGGAGGAACCTCAACAACTTATTAAAATGCAACCAATCATGTAATTAACTCGCTGATTCTGCCAAACGGTGCAAAAGATCTGGCTCCCTCTCAACTTAATTCTTAAGTACCAGAATTTCCCCCGATTAACCATTTTAATTCGGTTAGTCCTACCCGTCTCCTCTGAAATCTTTCTCTACCATTAAACTCATGCCTCCTTCAATATTACACCCGATTCCACCCGCCTGCACCCGGAGCCACTGATTATACTTTTTCCTCCAGTTTGCGGAACAATCTCTATCTGAGTACCAATACGTTCTTTTAAAGCCTGAACGTGTGATATCACTCCGATCATCTTTCCACTGTGGTATAAGCCCGCAAGCGTCTCCAGTGCAGTTTCCAGTGTATCCTCATCCAGAGTCCCAAAACCTTCATCAAGAAAAAGCGAATCTACTCTTACATTTTTACTGGCCATCTGAGATAACCCAAGTGCCAGTGAAAGACTGACAATGAAACTTTCTCCACCAGAAAGATTCTTTGTCGAACGGATTTCGCCGGCCTGATAACTATCAATAATATTAAGTTCAAGTGGTTCAGAATTATTTCTTATCAACAGATAACGATCACTCATCTTCTGCAACTGCACATTTGCATATCCGATCATTATCTCAAATGTCAGTCCTTGAGCAAAATTACGATACTTTTTTCCATCCGCAGAGCCAATCAGCTCATGAAGCTTATCCCATCTGGAGCACTCCTTCTCTTGGGCTTCGATATCGAGTAGCTTTTGGCTCTGCTTTTTTTTCATTTCGCAGTTGTCGGTCAGCTTTTGACGTATCCCACCAATCTTCTGTTGCACCCCTTTGAGATCACTTTCTACTTTTTCCAAATCCAGTTTCAGTTGCTCAAGAGATTGATCGGTAATCTTTTTTTCTCTTTCGCTCTCCAGTGTAACTGTTTTTTCCTGGATTTTTGCATCGATTTCCATCTGTTCATTAGCAAGTAACCTGGCCTGCTCCATCAGTGCCTTCCTTTGATCTTCGGGTAAGCAAGCATCCCTGTATTTTTGTTCATCTTCAAAGCCTGCTGCATTGATATTTAAAAGGAAAGATTCGCTGGCAGTTTTTATCTGCCCATCGCGGGAAGCCATCTGCTTTTCGATTGCTTCGATCTTTGCCTTCATCCTGCTGCACTCTTCAGTAATAGAAGCAAGTTGCTGACGAGCATTCTCCAGTTGACTCTCTGCAACAGTAACCGCATCAGTCATATTGGCTTCCTCTGTATCGGTATCTTTTTGTCCAAAAAGAGCCACTCTTTCATTTATCAGTGTGTTCAGTTCATTTTTTAATGCTTCGAGCCTGATTTGATTCTCTTCAATATCAGACTTCAATGCGCCAATTTTCTCGTTCTTATTGTTTATCTGAACTTCAAGCAAAGATACCTGTTTCTCAAGTCCGGTTTTCTCCTCCTGTCTTCTAATCCACTGGTTGCGAATCTTAGTCAGCTCGGATACGACACTGTTTAAATTAGTCATCGGAAGCTGATCTATTCCATAGTGTTTGAGTTCTGCCAGAGTATCATCGGACAGTTTTCCGAGCTGAAGAGCAATCGTATCATATTCCTTATTTAACTGAATTATCTTCTGTTCAGATTGCTTTTTATCTTGAACAGCAACCTGGGCTTTTCTTTCACTCTCCATGAGAAGTTCTCTTGTCTTGTCCAGAGAGTGCCGCAGGTTTTCAATTGCTTTTTCCAGCTTTTCAGCAGTATTTACCACATTTGAAGCTATGCTTTTACCAGCTTCATTCTCTTTTCTCAATTTCTCCAGTGTCTCTTCGATATCATCTTCTGAACGTTGGAGAGAAAGGGTTGAGAATTTCTCTTCGATACTGGCATTTTCATTAGCAATCTTTTCAGTTAATTCAGAGCATTCAGTATCAATATGCTCCAGTTCCTTCTGCCTCTGGGCCAGTTTGACTCTTATTCCAGAGATCTCTTCATTTACCGATTTTAAACTGCCTCTTACCCTATCGAGCATTGTCCTGGTCTCAACAGGTTGGGGAATATTGCCCTGTGCATAGGGATGATGCTCCGATCCGCATAAAGGACACGGTTCACCATCTCGGAGCTGACACCTGGCCACCTCCAGATCCCTTATCCGGTTTAACAATGATAACTGCGTCTCAAGAGATTTCATCTCCCTTTCGAGTGAGCCGCTTTCAGTCATCTTCATGCTGATTTGCTTCTGCAAATCCTTCTCCTCAGAAACCAGAGCACTGTGACGACTATTCAGCTTACAAAGCTTTTCCTGAGAATCTTTAATAAACTTAACTGATTCATTCAACTTCTCCAGTAGATACTCTTTTTCCCTTATCTGTGTCAGCTCATTTCTCCATGAAGCCAAATCCCTGGAATCCAGTGTTTTCTTAAGTTCAGCTTCTTTCCCGCTAAACATCTCCTTCATGAGCTGAAGATCTTTTTGCAGTTTCTGCTGATACTTTTCCTGTTCACGCCATAGGTTATCCAGCTTTGTCAACTCCTTCTGAGCCAGATCGATTTCTCTTTTCTTCTCATTCTGGTCTTTGTCCATCTCACCGATCTGTTCGATAGATTTGCTTATCCAGGCAAGATTTTCAATCAGCCTTTCATGACTGCTGGTTTCACTCAGTAACTTATTTACTCTTTCCAGATTATTTTTACTCTCAGCAAGCGTCACAGAATCCTTCTGGTTTTTATCCTGTAGAGTTACAAGTGAGTTTTCCATTTCAGAAACAGTATCTGACAGTGCTGTAATTGGATTCTTTTTCTCCCGAATCTTAAGATCCAACTCCCTTACTTTGCGGATGATCAATGCGACCTCTTTTTGCATGGATTTTTGAGTTTCCAGAAAAGCCGCTGATTCTTTTATCGCTTGCTGAGCTTTTTCTACTTTAGATTCCAGACCAGGTAATTCAGATTTGAACTGGTTACAGCTTTGTCTGTCGGTTTCCTGTTCACTTCGCAATGCCTGAAGTGAAGCATATTCAGCAGACAATTCAAGAGCCCGTGTTGCCAGTTCCAGTTTTTTCGACATAGGACTGAAGTTCTCACGACGGATCTCTAAATCGTTTTTCCTTCGGCTTAATGACAACAGTTCATTCTCAATACTGCTGATCTTTTCTTTCCAGCTTATTGCCTTTCTCAGATCAGTACATTGAGCATTCAGTTCCGCTTCTTTTAAAGAGATCTGTTCCAGAAGAGAATTATACTGTTTCTCTTCATCTTCACTTAAAAGATTTACCGCTGCCAGTTCCGATCGAAGACATTGAAGTCTCTTTTTCTCTTCAGAGCAACGCTGATGCACACAGATGGAGATTTGACTATAGATTTCAGTTCCGGTTATCTGCTCCAATATTGGTGCTCGTTCATCAGGATCTGCCTGCAGAAAGGCAGCAAACCCGCCCTGTGCAAGAAGCATCGAACGGGTAAATCGATCAAAATCAATACCGCTAATAAGCTCAATCTGCTCTGCAACGCCACGAATCTTTGTTTCAAAAATCTTCCCGGTAACCGCATCTGAGATCTCATGTTTCGGTGCCTGCAGTTCACCATCGCTTTTCTTTCTGGCCCTGTGCTGACTCCAGTGGCAACGGTATTTTCCTGAAGAAGTTTCAAAAATTACTTCTGCAAAACACTCCCCCGTATGTCGGGACATTATTTCATTACCACTCTTGGTGATTTTATTCAACCTGGGAGTACACCCATAAAGTGCCAGACATATTGCATCAAGAATAGTGGTTTTCCCTGCACCTGTCGGTCCTGTGATGGCAAAGATTCCATTGGAGGTAAATGAAGGATGACTCAGGTCTATTTCCCACTCGCCAACCAGTGAATTGAGGTTCTTAAATCGAATATAAAGTATTCTCATAACTATTAACCTATCTCCAGACTGGTTTCCAGTTTATCCTCTTCATTTAAAGAGATGACGATTTCCTTATAGGCATTCAGCAACTCTGCCCTCTGCTCAACTGGTACTTCGTTAAGTTCCAGACAACGTTCAAAAACATCATCTACGCTCAGATCATCCAGACATTCCTCTTCAAATTTCTTATTGAGAACCATGTTTATTATATGATTGTTCTTTACCCGCAGGATCTCTATCTCTGATCCGTTAACCAGGGTTTCCAGACGCTCTCGTAAATTACCGATCACTTCTTCTCCTTCATAGATCACCTCCACCCAGATACTGCTTCCCATATTCAGTAATTCTGAGATCCGCTTTTCGATCTGGTCCCATGCACCTCGTATACTTTCCAGTTTCTGGAAAACCGGTACCTGGATAAGGGATACTGCCGGGGATCTGCCATCAAACTCTATCATGCAAACGTTTTTCTGCTGCTTTGCTTCCCCAAAACTCATCTGTAACGGAGACCCACTATAACGGATAATATCGGAATCATTCACCTTTTGAGGAATATGAAGATGCCCCAGAGCCAGATAATCAATAAAGGAAGGGAAAATATCAATTGTCAGGTGAGCAAGAGAGCCCACATACAGATCACGAACTCCATCTCCATCAACCGTTTTACCACCTGCAGTAAAAAGATGTCCCGTGGCAATTATGGGAATTTCCATTTTCAGCTCTTTACGTTTCTGCTCTGCCAGTTCACAAACATTGAAATAGTGTTCGCGTATTCCCCCGATCAGTTTTTTCTCTTTCTCCTCTATGCTCTCCCCCGGTTGAGCAACGCGCACATCACGATCCCTAAGATACGGAACTGCACAAACGATCAGTTCCGGCAAATCATCTTTATTTCTCAGAACCAGTACTTCATCTTTATAATTTTCAGAGGCAGACCCAATTACATGAACATTCAAAGCTTTTAGCAGATCTTTTGGAGCGCTTAAAAATGAGGGCGAATCATGATTCCCGGCAACCACAACCACATGCCTGCAGCAGGAACAGGATGCGACCTGATACAAGAAACGATAATAGATCTCCTGAGAGCGATTACCAGGAGTACTGGTGTCAAAAACATCACCGGCTACCAGAAGCATATCGATTCCTTGCTGGTTAATGGTCTGAAGAAGCCAATTTAAAAACAACTCGAACTCCCTGTACCGTTTTTTTTCAAAGAGAGCACGACCGATATGCCAGTCTGAGGAATGAAGAATTTTCATTATTGAACTCTGAAATTGAGATTTGCGTTATCAGGAATAGTAAAATTGAAATATAATTGTTTTTGCAATGCATTAATCCTGCCCATTAATCCTGCCCACTAATCCCCCGAAGGGGGACTTTCGGATCCATTTAATGTCACTGATGTATAGGGTGCAGGTCCGTATGATCTCTGCTGTCTCACCAGAGCATCTTACAAAAAGGGCTTTTGGGGGATGGCTAAAAAATTTTTGTTTTCATGTATAGCAAAAGCATTTGAATGGATAGCTAAGATGTTTTAATGGGATGACTAAAACATTTTTAGAGATAGCAAAAACCTTTTTACATAATAGCTAAAACGTTTTTTAAGGTTAGTGAAAACGTCTTTCAGGTATACTTAAAAATGTTTTAGGTGATAGCTATAACGTTTTTTAAGATAGTAAAAACGTCTTTCAGGGATAGCAAAAACCTTTTTGGGGATAGTAAAAAATGTTTTTTTTAATAGCTAAATGTTTTTTTTAATAGCTAAATGTTTTTTTATGGTAGCTAAATGTTTTTTTAGGTAGTGCTAAGACTTTTTTGAGAATTGACAAAAAGACCCGAAAATAATAGTACAGGTCTTAACCTTCCAGGAATTTGGGGGCGGATTTAGGGTGGATTTGGGTACATTAAGAGGCCTCCAACTGAATGATCACCATCTGCGGTCGTGCAAAAAAACGAATTGGCAGCAAGACTGTACCGATACCATTGGAGATGATCACCTGAATAGAGTTAACCATTTTCTCTCCCGTACGAAATCTTTGGCCATATCGGGAAGGGACTTTCGGGGCATATAATCCAAAGAAGGTAACCTGCCCACCATGAGTGTGTCCTGACAGAAGCAAATCCACTTTATCACCTGTTATATCCAGAGCATAGTCCGGGCTGTGTGAAACCAGAAGCACAAAATCGCTCTCCAGAGTTTTATCGGTGGTGATTTCCAGCCTTTGTACATCCTCACAATAATCACCCACTCCTCCAACCCTTATTCTCTGTCCATCTTTTTGAACCCAGAAAGCATTATTATCTATGGAAAGGATACCTTGTTTTGCCATGGTTTCCCGTGTTTTGTCTGCACCCTGCCAATGATCGTGGTTCCCCAAAACCCCATAAACCCCAAGCTCAGCCGATAAATTACCCAATTCCTCAAAACAACCCTCTATATAATCTGGACTTCCCTCCACATAATCTCCACCAAGAAGTATCAGTTGAGGATTAAGCTTATTGGTCAGATCTACCACTTTTCTGATTCTTGACCTGGAGAAAAATCTGCCATGATGAATATCTGCAAGAAAAACGATTCTGGCGTTGTCAAATGATGCCGGAATATCGGGATGATTTATCACGTAAACCTTCTGCTCGATCCAGAATGGTTCTATAAGGCTATAGAGTCCCATCGATATCAATAGAGCAGTAGTAGCCAGTAGAATCCTTTTTTTCCTGGGCTTGCCGAACTTTCTGACAGAGTCTCCTTGAACTTTTTTTGAGGCAGTTACTTTTTTAAAACTGGTTTTTGTTTCCATGAAAACATAGCTATACAAAAGTCATGCCGGATAAAAACTGCGACACCCTTTGTTTGCACCATTTCTTTCCTCCGTCCCTCAAAAAACGACTGCATCTATTTCGACCCAAACCGTTTTCTGTACACTCCATGCCAGATCCCCTTAAACAAGGTATCCCTTTCATAGATAAAACCATTTTTCTGGGCTACCCGGATCGATGGGTGATTTACTTCTCTGATAAGAGAGATTACGCTTTCTCTTTTCAGCACTTCTTTTGCATATTCCACACATCCCGCTGCCGCTTCTGTACCATAGCCTTTTCCCCAATATCTGTCATTAATCCTGTAAGCCACCTCCAGTTCATCTTTTCCTTCTATGGTCTGCTTCAACAGGCCACAAATCCCTATAAACCGTTTATCCTCTTTTCTAATCACTGCCCAGAATGAGGTTCTATCCTCCCTGTAGTTCCTCCGGACTTTTTCCAGAAATTCCCTGGACTCAAAAATGTTTAACGTCCCGGGAAAATACCTGTGCACATTTTCGTTAGAGAGCAAATCATACAAATCATCAAAATGTGCTTCTGTTAATTCTTCCAGAATAAGTCTTTCCGTTTGCAGTATCTCTTTGGACATTTTTTTCTTTCTCCGGTACAACAAGGATAAGTGTATTATCCTGATATTTTTTACAGATAATGACTCAAAAATCCCCCGATGAGGACTTGATGATCGCTTAATGCCACTGAGTTGATGATCTCGGGGGGGCTTCCAAGCTTTGAAAGGCGGCCAGCGGGAAATCATTGCGTCACATAAATCCCTCTGGCAAGTGGATTGGCCTTGCGTATAGAAGAACTTTCTTTAATGTGTCTTCCTATCAGATCAACACCATTTCTCAGGGGCCCCTTTTCAATGACCAGATACTTTGAAGGACTATTTCTGGCGCTCAGCTTTTTTTTCGCATAGTCCGGACTGTGATCTCTTATTGCAGTTGCACTTAAATTCTTAAGGCTTACATCATCGATAAAGGTAGTTACTGTCGACTTTCCAAAATCAAACTCTATTCTGGCATTGTCATCATTCTGATCGGTCATGGTAAATTCGTAAACATAGTTTTGCGGACTGCTGTTAATGGAAACCACCTTTGAATACCAGGCACTGTGCGGTGGAACCGTCATGTTCACTCTTACAGTAAGAGTCCGCTCACCCTCTGCCCAGGCTTTGAAACTTACACGGTATCTGTTGCCTGCAACCATTTTCATCCCTGCCTGACTCAACTGCAGGTCCCAGTCGTTAGTTCCGGCAGAAGAAATACTGATTTTAAAGCTGCCATCCTTAACCTCCGAGACTGCTGATGTCCCCGTATTACTCCATTGACTCCAGGAGTTAAGGCCATTGTCAAAGTCACCGTTAATGACCATTTCACCTTTGGGACAGAAATTCGCTTTTAAGGAAGTATTACCAATAATAACAAAAGAGAATGGATTTGAAGTCGAATGATAATCTCCTGTCCATGACTGGAATTCATATCCGGAATCCGGGTCTGCCAAAACAATGACCTTGTCGCCTGAAAGGTAATCCGTTTTCTGAGGGTCAATAATTACTTTCCCGCCTGGAGTACTACTTACAGATAGTAAAACCGGACCGTTTTCCGCTTTCTGATACACCCTTACGTAATCGATATAAAATTTGGCTGAAACAATAGAATTATCGATACCCTGAGCCCCACCCCAGTCTCCGCCAAATGCAATGTTCAGAAGGAGGTGAAATCTTTTATCAAACGGCCAGGTCTCATATCCTTCACCCCTGTTTTCAAAAGTGAAATATTTGATTCCATCAACAAATGCATCGATTTTATCTGCGGACCATTCAATCGAATAAACATGAAACCGATCGGAACAATCCTTAACTGTGGTACTTTTTCCCACCTGTGTTCCTTTTGTGTGATTGAGATCTGCGGTATGTACAGTTGCATGAATTATTCCCTGATCGTAACCAACATGCTCCATAATATCGATCTCCCCGCTTGAAGGCCATTGGCCATATTCCCAATCGGTAGGAAGCATCCAGATTGCAGGCCATGTGCCCTTTCCGGAAGGGAGTTTTGCACGTACTTCGACCCGCCCATAAAGCCAGTCGCCCTTGTTTTTGGATACAAGCCTTGCAGAAGTATAATCATTACCCTGGAAAGCCTCTTTACGCATTTCAATTATCAGTGTGCTGTCTTCTATTCGTGCATTCTCCTCACGCTTTTGTGTATAATACTGCAGTTCATTGTTGCCCCATCCACCACCTCCTACATCATAGGACCATTTATTTTCATCTGGTAAACCTGGGATGTTAAATTCATCGGACCACACCAGTACCCAATCCTGAGCAGAGACAACCACTTCTACCCCTGTAATTAAAACCAGCAAAATTGAGCTTATAATAAGCCGACAATCCATAAAACCACCCCCACTCAGTAATAGTGCATCAAAATCTACTGCATTAAAAAAGCCTGGGATTAGCCCCATTCCTTTAATATCATTATATTTCATGATGGCTTCAATTATCTTTAGCAAAAAAATCAGGTATGTTTCTCAGCATTGCTATTTTGCCCGGAGGTTCTCTATGGACAGCAAAGTCTTAGCACTTCTTTTAAAATCACAACGTAACGAAATTTCTGAGCATTATATATATAAAAAACTTGCCCGTATCGAAAAAAACGCACAGAATCGCTCGGTTCTCGAGAAAATAGCTGATGATGAGCTCAGCCATTATCATGTCTGGAAAAAATTCACCAACACAGAAGTAAAACCATCATTACTTAAAATCTGGTGGTATTATCTAATTTCCCGAATCCTTGGGCTCACCTTTGGAATCAAGCTGATGGAGAAAAATGAAGGTGGGGCACAGAATTCCTATCAAAAAATTTCCAAAGAGATCCCGGAAGCCGCCAAAATCGAAGCTGAGGAGAATGAGCATGAGCAAAAGCTTATTTCTTTAATAGATGAGGAGAGGCTAAGCTATGTGGGATCGATGGTTTTAGGCCTCAATGATGCATTGGTCGAACTGACAGGGGCATTGGCAGGATTCTCGTTAGCACTTCAGAACACCAGAATAGTAGCCCTTACCGGTATGATTACCGGAATCGCTGCATCACTTTCGATGGCTGCGTCCGAATACCTTTCTACTAAATCTGAAAAAGGAGGTAAAAATCCAGTAAAAGCATCTATTTATACCGGAATCGCCTATGTAATCACAGTCATCGCCTTAATCATGCCTTTTATATTCATATCGCAGCCATTAACTGCGCTGGCTGTCACTCTTCTGGCGGTGATGATCATAATAGCGCTTTTTACCTATTATGTTTCTGTAGCAATGGATCTTCCCTTTCTTAAGCGTTTTCTGGAGATGGCACTGATAAGCCTTGGAGTAGCCTCGATCACTTTTGGCATAGGTTTTTTTATCCGTAAATTCTGGAATATCGAAATCTGATCTTTTCTATCCAATTTTATCCGGTAAAACCGGTTTTCAGGCAGTTTAAGCATCAGTTTACTTCTTATTTTCTTTTGTCTTTTTCCTTGTTGGGGTATCGAAATTGTGAAGATCACTTTATCCGAGCCTTTTACACAAGGCAGTCAGGTATGCGCCAGACAAGATTGCATCGAGCAACTATACAGAAAAGAGCATTGCATTTTCAGGGTCGGATTTCCTATATTTATTAAATCTATGTGCTCATAGTATCTTCAAACAGCCAGATACTTTATATATATCTATAAATTTTCTCATTCTGAGTTCCCGACTCTGCAGTGCAATGAGATTGTGCAACTTTTAAACCCTAACCGATGGTGGTATTTATGGAGCGTATAATTCTTGTATCCAATCGTCTCCCAGTTACCGTAGAAAAGCGAAAAGGCGACTTGCAATACCATCACAGCGCAGGTGGCCTGGCCACAGGTCTTGATTCCGTTTACAACAAGGGAAATACCCTATGGATTGGCTGGCCTGGAATCAACCATGAAAATGTAAGCTCTGAAGAGAAAATGCAGATACAGGAGAAACTGGCACAAAGAAACTGTGCTCCGGTTTTTTTATCGCGGGAAAACATAGATAAATACTACAACGGTTTTTCAAACAAGACTATCTGGCCATTATTCCATTATTTCCCACAATACGCAAACTTTGATGCTGACTACTGGAACTCTTATGTTAATGTAAATCATAAATTTGCCGCCATTATCATGCAGAACATCAAGGCTGGCGACACGGTCTGGATTCATGACTACCAGCTTATGCTTTTGCCTGCTCTTCTCAGAGAAAAGATAGCAGATATAACAATCGGCTTCTTTCTTCACATCCCATTTCCATCATTTGAAATTTTCCGGCTTCTTCCCTGGCGAAAACAAATTCTTGAAGGTTTGCTGGGGGCTGACCTTATCGGATTTCATACCTTTGAATACATAAGACATTTTCTTAACAGTTCAAGAAGAATACTGGGATGTGAAGTATCATTTACCCAGATTACCTATCAGAACCGACTGATTATGGCGGATGTCTTCCCGATGGGGATAGATTATGAGCGTTTTCATAATGCAACCAGCCATCCTGATGTAAGAAAAGAAGAGATTTCGATCAGGGAAAAAACCGGCAATACATCACTTATCCTTTCAATCGACAGGCTGGATTACACCAAGGGGGTGGTGCAGAGACTGGAAGCATACGATCTTCTTCTGACAAAATACCCACAGCTCAAGGAAAAAGTGACTCTTATCCTGGTTGAAGTCCCCTCCAGGGCTTCGGTTGATTCATACCGTAAATTAAAACGCCAGATAGATGAGCTGATAGGAAGAATAAATGGCAAATATGGAGTCATCGGGTGGGCACCGGTACTGAACATGTACAGGTCAATTCCATTTTCCACCCTGGTTGCCCTTTACTATGCATGCGATATCGCTCTTGTTACTCCACTAAGGGATGGAATGAATCTGGTAGCCAAGGAATTCGTGGCTTCCAAAAATAACCGTCCGGGAGTGCTGATACTCAGTGAAATGGCAGGAGCAGCCCGGGAAATGGGTGAAGCTCTGATAGTCAATCCAAACAACTTAGATGAAATGGCAGAAGCTATTCAAACTGCGTTGCAGATGTCTCCTGAAGAACAAATGAGCAGACTGAAGGTAATGCAGAACCGGTTAATCCGTTATGATGTCAAGCGGTGGGCCTCCGATTTTCTGATGAAACTTAAGCAGGCAGGAAACCAAAGAATCCAGATCCAGGCAGAAAAGCTTTCCTTGTCGCAAAGAAATGAACTAATAGCTAAAGTGGCCAAATCCAGACGAACCCTTCTTCTGCTGGATTATGATGGAACCATTGTTCCCATTATGGATCACCCGGATAAAGCTATACCAGACAGCGAAATTACATCCATTCTTCAAAGGCTGCAGGATGTAAAAAATTACACTGTAGCTATTGTCAGTGGAAGAGATAAAGATTTCATGGAAAAATATTTCGGAGACACGAATCTCACTTTATGTGCTGAACACGGAGTCTGGATAAAGCAACCACAGGAAAACTGGCACACAGTAAACTTCATACAAAACACATGGAAAAACAATCTCAAACCGATTCTTGAGCTTTATGCAGATAGAACACCGGGAGCTGTCCTGGAAGAAAAGAACTATTCTCTGGCTTTTCATTTCAGAAATGCCGATCCGGAGCTGGCATCTATCCGGGTTCGTGAACTTACCGAATCTCTGATTCATCAGGTATCTAACCTTAACCTGTGCGTTATGGAAGGTAAAAAGGTGATTGAGATTAAAAATGCTGGAATTAACAAAGGCAATTTTGCCATGAAACAGATAGAAAAAGGGGACTACGATCTGGTCATTGCAATAGGTGATGATGTAACAGATGAAGATCTCTTTGCCAGCTTACCGGAAAATGCATTCTCTATTAAAGTAGGTATTGGCTCCTCAAAAGCTAAATATTTCCTGGACTCTGTTTATCAGGTAAGAGAATTACTTAAACAGCTCAGCGTTTTGCACACGTCAGATCAGTTAGTAGAAAGGACTGGGTAGCTATCTTGGAAAATCTCGATTATGGAATAATCGGCAATTGTTCGACCGCAGCATTAATATCTAAAGAAGGAGCCATTGTTTGGCTCTGCCTGCCACATTTCGACTCCCCTTCCATGTTTGCATCCATTCTTGATCCAAAAATAGGAGGCAGTTTTGAACTGACACCTCAGAATCTTGTAAGCATCAACCAGAAATATATACCCAACACTAACATACTGATCACAAACTTTGTTACTGAAACTGCCGTTTTTGATCTCATTGATTTCATGCCCAGATACACCTACGATGAGGGTGGTTATCATTGTCCCCCTGATCTGATCCGGTTTATCAGAATACGAAGTGGTTCTCCGGTAATTCGCTTTAAATACAATCCAGCCATGAATTATGGTGCTTCTAAAACAATCACCAGAATTCATGACTCCTATGCCAAAAGTTTTTCCACTGATGGGATATATGAATCTCTTTATCTCTACACCAATCTGGATCTAAAGAAAGTGCTTGCCACAGAACCGATAACCTTAACTGAAGACAGCTATTTTCTGCTCAGCTATAACGAAAAACTTCCGAATATAAACCTGGATTTCATCAATCTGGAATATCAGCTAACCAGAGCCTACTGGATGAAATGGGCGGCCAGATCAACTTATCCCCAGACTCCTTATAATAAAGAGGTGATCCGCTCTCTACTGGTTCTCAAACTGCTCACATTTCAACCTACAGGAGCAATCCTTGCAGCAGCAACCACTTCTCTACCAGAATCGATCGGTTCACAAAGAAACTGGGATTACCGCTTTTGCTGGATAAGAGATGCATCGATGACCATATCAGTGTTGGCCAGAATGGGACACATGAATGCTGCCAGAAGGTTCATGCATTTTATTCTAAACATCATCCCATTTAAAGATGAAAAAATACAGATCATGTATGGTATACGGGGTGAAAAGAACCTTACCGAATACATTTTAAACCACCTCAGCGGATATCAAGGCTGTGTACCTGTGCGTATAGGCAATGCCGCATACAATCAGAAGCAAAATGATATCTATGGGGTTTTACTTGATGTAATAAACATATTTCTCAGAACTTTCCCTTGTGATTCCCAGACAAAAGAAAGCCTTTGGACCGTAGTACGTTCCCTGGCTAAAACAGTTACCAGCTCATGGTCCGAGCCCGACAGAGGTATCTGGGAATACCGCAGCCAGATTCACCATTTTACATTTTCCAAACTGCTTTGCTGGATGGCGATGGACAGGGCATCCAGTATCGCATCATTTCTAGGAAAACATAACTACATTCAGCTCTGGAATAACACCAGAGAACAAATCCGCAAAGAAATTCTTGAAAAAGGATGGAGTGAACAGATGCGGTCCTTTTCTCAATTTTATGGAAGTAATTATGTAGATGCAGCGAATCTCCTGATGGAACCCTATGGTTTTCTTAGTGCCGATGATCCCCGTTATATCAGCACCGTTAAAAAAACCGAGGAACGATTATGCAAAAATGGATTCATGTATCGCTACCGTAATGATGATGATTTTGGTAAGCCAGAATCCTCCTTCACCCTGTGCTCTTTCTGGATGATAGCAGCATTATTCAAGATAGGTGAAAAGGAAAAAGCCCGGGCAATGTTCGATAATCTTCTCTCCCGCTCCAATCATCTGGGACTTTTCAGTGAGGATATCGATTTTACAACCGGACGATTGCTTGGAAATTTCCCCCAGGCATACAGTCATCTGGCTCTCATTGATACTGCCATTCTGCTGTACGCAAAAGAACCGGTGACTATACCTAAAACCAGTGATGTAATGACATTCAATAATGAACAGGTAACAATCAACGGTTGAGAACTGCAATACCGTTTTGAAATGATGCCCAGTGCATCATTTCTTTCATTTGAATGACTCCCGGCATCTCTTTATTTATATTCAGTACAACATCTTTGCAGTCTTTTTTGGGGAGGGAACATTTGAATTGGCAAACTGCCATGATTCCCGGTTTCAGTCCCGATGGCAAACCGGTCTTATCGGTACTGGCCAAGAAAACTTATACCATTTGTCCGGGGCAGATCATCCCGGCCCAGATGCAACCGCCTCTTAATACCTCTGATATCTATGCCGATCCTGCTAATCCCCTTGGTTCTGAAATTCTTGAAGAATCGGATCTGATTCCCTGGAAACAAAACACCGACATCATAGTACTATCAAGGGCCTATTCTCCGAAAGGCAAAAAGGCTTTCTACCTTGATTGTGAGGTTCAAATTGGTCCGGTTCAAAAGAAAATTAGAGTATTCGGAGAGAGAAAGATTAAATCCGGACTGGTCAGAGGTTTACGATTTACCGATCCGATTCCTTACCAGCAGAAAGGACTTGGCTGGACTAATGCCTATGGAGGCGTTGCTAAATCCAAAGATGGCACATTACTCCCCTACCCGCCAAACCCGATCGGCAGAGGATTTTATATAAAAAGGGGATTTGAAAATTATTCAGAAATCCAGGTTCCCAATCTCGAAGATCCAGAGATTCCCCTGCAACCACATGATTTGATTCTGCGTAAGTTTGATGATTGGAAAAAGGCCCCAAAACCGGTATGTTTTGGGTGGGCAAAGCCCGGATTCTTTCCCAGATTTTCATTCGCCGTTAATCCAACACCGGACTTTCGCTTCTTCCAGGGTGCATCTGAAGGCCTCTGCAACCACATTCTTGGAGGCGATGAGCACGTAAAACTTACCTATATGGACCCTCAAAAACCAGTTTTTGAGTTCGACCTGCCCAATGAAAAGCCAGTCGTTACCATTCTTATCAACAATTCACCAGTAGAACTGACTTCTGTTCTTCAAACCCTGCTGATAAACAAAGAAAACAATTGTCTATTTATGGTCTGGCGTGCAAGTTTCCAGTATAACCTGAGAGAATCGACAGAAAATGGCTTACCACAATTTCAGGTCATCTGAGTATCGCCAGGATAAACTCCTGCTTCTGATAAGTACATTAGCCGACACGTTTAATCACCAT
>JAAYPC010000071.1 GCA_012519985.1 Fibrobacter sp. | reverse complement strand
CAGCATGATAGTGTTCACCACTCTTCGGTAGAATTGCCCTATTTAACCAATGCTGACTTAAACCATTATCTTTCTACCTTTTACAGAAGATATTACCGCCGGCCCCAGTATCTATGGATGATGTTCTGGCGAATGTTTAAAACATGGGGTAATTTTACTCAAAGTATGAGGAAATTTTCAGTCCTTTTTACCAAATAACATGAAAATTCTTCTGATCTCTCCTTTTACCAATGCGAGTGGCAGTGCTATCCGGTTCTGGAATATAGCTCTGACACTTCAGAAAAGGGGTCATCAGGTAATATATGTAGATAGAAAGTCTCCTGATTGCAACCAGCTGTTCTTTTCTACCTCAATAAAATATCATACCTGCCCCTCCAGTGGAATACAAGTTATTGACATATTTTACTCACTTCTTTTTAATTTTTTTATTCTGCTGAAAAATCTTGATGCTGCCATTGTATATGCCTTAAAACCGGCACCTAATAATTGTATTCCAGCTATATTTGCAAAATTGCTTGGAAAAAAAGTAATGCTGGATGTAGATGATCTTGATTATGCCTATCTAAGCGGCTGGAAAAAGCATCTTTTCAGAATTTTGTTTGACTTTTTCTCCCAACGCTTTGCTGTTGTTACTTACCATACACCTAATTTGAAAAGATATCTCCATGAAAAGGTCGGTATCCCCAAAAGCAAGCTATACTATCTGGCCCAGGGTGTATCAACAAATTTCCTGGATATCGATCTTGATCATCTGAATCCGATTAAAAAGTCTATTATTTACGTAGCGACTCTGGGTATTACATCAGATTTTGCAGACTTGATCCCAAAATTGTCAATTTTATGTAAAAATCATCCTGATATGACAATGAATATCGTTGGGGATGGATGCAGAAAGAAAGAATTTGAAGAACTTATTGCAAAACAGGGTTTAGAAAATCAGATTCATTTTGCTGGGAAAATTGATCATGACAGATTACCACACTTTATAGCCAGGCATCAGATCGGTATAAATTATATGCGTTCACTGGAGGTAAACAGATGCAGAGCTATTTTAAAGATCAGGGAGTATCTGGCTTGCGGGCTGACTGTTGTTTGTAATGATGTAGGAGATGTAGAGCTTTTTAAAGAGCATATCTTTATCGAGACAGAAATTGAAAATCTGTTTCTCAGGTTAGACAACCTGCTATCCTCTCCTTTGGAAATAAATTATGCGGGAAGGAAAATGATTGAAGAAAAATACGCATGGAAAGACATTATTGAAGAATTCGATACTAACGTCATTTTCCGATGCCATTGAAACATGTTAAAATTTCTCAATCTTTTTTTTCTTAAAAAAGACCGAAAGCTCATTTTTCTTATTCTTGTATGATTTTAAATTTAAAGCACGGATAGACTTGAAACGAAACATCCCAATGAATCCATCCCAACGGGCTCTTATATAAGTAAAAAGAAACCTTCTGATAAAAACCATGTTAACCATTGTGCGTATTTCACGAATAATTATCCAGTGAAGGTTTTTTAATATTATAGAGAATGGAAAATTACGGTAAATAAACCATATCCGATTTCTTTCATGATAATAATAAAAGGTTTTTTTGACTTTGTTGAAAGAATGGCTTCCCTTATGGTACACCACAGATGTTGGAACATATTTACATTTCCAACCAGCATAGAAAGCACGCATATGCAAATCACATTCTTCATGATAAGCAAAGAAAGAATCCTCAAATCCACCAAGTGTAGTCAATAGTTTTTTTCTATAAATAGCAGAAGCACCGTTGGCTCCTATGGTATAGCCGGATTTATTAAAGAGTGGTTTTTCAGGGTTAAATAATTGACCACAGCCAAAACGGCCTAAAAGAAGATAGCTGGTAGGGTATGAGTAAAGAGTATCGATGAGATTTTTATCAAAGCTATTCATTTGTCTGCAACTGACAATCCCTACTGATTCTTCGGATTCTAAAACTTTTACAGGGTCATTTAGCCAGTCTGGTTCCACAATTATGTCATTATTGAGTGTTGCAATATATTTGCCATTGCAGAGGCTAAAACCGGTATTATTGCCTTTTGCATATCCCTGGTTGATCTGATTTTTATGAACCTTAATTTGAGGATACCTGTTTAAGATGTCTAATGATCTATCGGTGGATGCATTATCCACCACAATAACTTCAAGATTGTTATAACTGGTGTTAAGTACCGAAATAATTGATTCCTCAATTATATCTTCACCATTCCAGTTAAGAATGAGAACAGATACTAGTGGCTGGTTCAAAATTTCCATATAAGTTTGTACAAAATACTAAGATTACTCACATTTTACTATAAATATGAACTATGCCTATTTAAAGTGCCAACATAGTAAATCTGGTTAATGGCTTATTGTTAAAATTATAAAATAAAGGTATTTTGGATAGTTATGGCGGAAAAAAGTACATCGGTTACAAAAAGATCTGCATCTGGAACAATATCTTTGATAATTCGGCAGATTGTAGTTCAATCACTTAATTTCGGAGGAAATCTTTGTTTAGCCAGGTTTCTTTCTGTTAATGATTATGGATTCTATGGAATAATTTTTTTTGTTTTCAGTTTTGTGCTTAATTTTGGCGATATTGGTCTTGCACCCAGTCTTATTCACCAGACATCGTCTCCCTCAAAATCGGATAAAGACAGCGTATTCACTGTACAACTGTTTTTAAGTTTACTTCTTGCTATCAGTCTTTCTATAGCAGCACCACACTTATGTAACTTTTATAAAATAGAGCAATCATATTCCATCTTTTTTCATTTCATCTCTGTTACAGTATTTTTACTCTCATTTAAGTCAGTCCCAACAGTACTGCTGGAACGGGATATTTCTTTTGGATGGTTGACATTAATAGAAATACTTCAAGCCATAATTTATAATGCCATTGCCTGTATATTAGCCTTCTATCACTGGGGAGCATATAGCTTTTCTATTGCACTGCTTGTGCGAACACTTATCGGAACCATTCTGGTAAATTTAGTTCGAAAAAACAGCTTTTGTATAACGCTGAAACTGGATAATATTAAAACCCATCTGAAATTTGGTGTTCCTTTTCAGATGGGTATTCTAATAAACGTAATTAAGGATTCCATATCTCCGGTCATAATAGGTTCCAAAATGGGAATCAAAATGACTGGAATCGTAAATATGGCTTCCCTGGTTGGAGCGTTTCCATCAATGCTGCTTTTTGTGATGAACAGGTTATTTTTCCCCATGTTCTCCAGAGCAAAAGAAGATCCCCAAGAGCTGCAATTTCTTTTCAAAATTGCAATAAGGATCAGTAATGCAATATCAGCAGTAACCGCCATGTATGTATTATTTATGTGCAAACCAGTTATAATATATGTTTTTGGAGACAAGTGGCTTCCTGCACAGAATCTGGTATATTTTTTCTGGACTGCAAACCTTACTCTACCATCTATGCTAGTCTCCATCAGTCTTCTTAATGCATTAGGATTACCAAAAATCAGTGTGAGATACAATGTATTATGGATGTTTTTGACACTTTCATTAGGGATACCGCTTATTTATCCTCTGGGAATATATGGAGTAGGTATTGCTAATGTGGTAGTGAATTTATCAATGTTGCTGGTTTATTTTGAGGCTCAGAAGTGGGTTAGATGTTCAATACTGAAAGAGATGTTTTTTAGTTGGCTTCCTTCTTTACCTGCGGTAGCTATTTTGTGGTTAATATCCAAAAGCAACCCTGTTGTTAATTTACACTCTTTGATTCTTCAGTACATACCATTTTTTCTTGTTTATTCTGCTGTTTTCATTCTTTTATCAAAAAATGAAATATCAGCATTTATCGTAAGGTTAAAATCAAAACCTGCTGAGGAATACAGTTTCTGACATACTACTTAATACGGTCTAAAATTGAAAGAATACTCTACAATTAAGATCTGATTCTATTCTTAAATCATAAAATCAAAAGAAAGAAAGTATATATATATGAGATATTTTTATTTGGTTAAAATATCTCATTAACTTTTATAATATTTATTTAACAAAATCTCTGATTGTAAGAGCTGAAATTATTACTGTTGCAACACTTCCCAGAAGCATAATCATATCTCTGGTTAGAGAAAGACCATTTTTGTATTGTTTTTCCGGAACCCAGATAAGATCACCAGGTTCAATACAACTTGTATTTTTTATTTCACGCCAGTTTTCGGTACCATTTTTCATGATTCTGATTTGGTTTTTACGTGCACGTCTACTGAAACCATTGGCTTTTTCGATATAATAACTGACAGATTCCCCACTTTTAAACTCAATAAGCCCAGGATTAACTACACCGCCAAGAATTTTAACCACATTAGTATTGGTAGCGATATTAATTTTATCACCATCTCTCAATATAAAATTGAAAGCATAATCCAGTTTTTCAATATCTATACTCACAATGCTGTCCTGATAACTGATTTTGGAAAAGAGAAAGTCTTTTTCTAAAGGGGAAAGAAATTCGTGCGGTTTATTTTTTAGACGTTCAAATTCCAGATCTCCTGTCTTTGGTCCCAGCTTACGAGTGATAGTGCTCCCTTTTAGGTTGGCATCTTTGGTAAAACCACCTGCAAGCTCAATCAATTGACCCAGAGTAGTCGTTTTTTTCATAATAGGGTATTCACCTGGACAATTTACTTCGCCAGAAATAGTCACACTCCTGTAAACACGATAGTCAGGAAGCTGAAAAACAATGATTCTGTCATCAGGTTGCAATTTAAAACTAAAAACAGAAGAGTCTTTGAAAGAACAGACAAACGGAGCTAATGAATCAACATTGTTTATAAATCTTTTTACCAATATATGTGAAGAATCAGCACCTCTGGAGAGACCACCTGCAAGCTTAATTATTGTATACAGAGAATCACCCTCAAGAAAATCGAATTTGCCTGGATAATTAACTGCTCCAGAGATCATAACAATCTGGTTTGACTTTGGAATGAATATCCTGTCTCCTTCATTGAGATAGGGATTTTTATCGATATTATTACAATTTTTAAAAAGTACTATATCTGCATAATTTGTACTGGAATCAATAGAATTAATAATAGATATGTTACGCATAGATCCATTAGGGTTTATTCCACCAGCAAGTTGAATCAAATCTGATACCCTTGTGGAACCACTAACATAATAAGCCCCAGGTTCATTTATTTCTCCAAGGATATAGACTTTAAAATTACGAATATTATCTAAAACTACTGTTATATCAGCTTTTTTAAAGTGTTCTAAGATTTTTTCCCTGATAATCTCTTTTGCCTCACGTAATGTCTTTCCCTTTATTTTTACGATACCGACATCAGGTATTATTAATTCACCTTCAATATTAACACTTGAAATAAATTGTCTATCTACGGTCCCCCAAACATAAATGGAAAATCCATCACCAGTACCAATGAGGTATTTGTCCTGATCGAGTTGCTGGTCCATCCCTGTTGTGTTAAAATACGAGGACTTCTTATTGTTTAAATAGTTAGAATTTTGATAGTCTTGTGAATTGATATTATAATTTCTAACATCATCTAATGTAGTTGCTTTTCTACCAAAATTCTCATGTAAATCTCTAATAGAGAAGTTTTGTGCAAAAGCCGCTGGTATAATTAAAAAGCAAAAAAGAATTAATGAAAACTGGTATATCATAAAATCTCCTCAGCAGATTGAAATTCCGGCATTAAATTTTTGATAGAATCCGTAGAATCGGATAAACTATAATCTGATTTTTGAATGGAAATTTGAAGAAGTGAACTTAAAAACCATGCCCCCCATGCTTGCGTTGGAGGAAAGAAAGGTATGGCGTCAAAAAAACATAGTGTGCAAAGAACTAACAATCCAACTAACAAACAATAACCGTCTTTACTGTTTGAATTTTTTAAGTATCGGGCATAATTGCATAATGCAGAGATAAAAATGTATAACACAATAGAAAATCCAAACAAACCATTTTCTGAAAGAATGATCAGATAGAGATTATGAGCATGGGTTACAAGCCCTATTCCCAATATTTCAAGGTTAAAACCATATGAACTTATGAAATTCTCCTGGAATTGTAAAAAATTCCCATTTCCGATTCCGAATAAAGGATTGGCATTAAATGCTTTCAAAGCACTTATCCAGGCAACAATCCGGCCTATGTTACTTGGATCAATTTTACCAGACAGAAGATACTCGAAGGATTTTTTAACAGTCAAATTATCAGGAATTAAATTCCAGATAATCAGGAAAAATATTAAAAGGAAAAATGGTACTGAGGTTAAAATAAAAACTTTAATAAGCGGTGAATATCTGGAACTCATCACCAATATGACTGAAATACAAAAGAAAGTAAGAACTATGCCTAAAAGGGCCATTCTTGTACCAGTCCATAATATTACTAAAAAGGTTAATATTGAAATTACAAATAAAAGCAAAGTATTTCGCTTTTCCTTAAATATGTTATATGATATCCAGATTGACCATATAACTACTAACAAAACCCCATACGCCGTTGCACTTTGCATGGGCCCCCTGATTCTTTCTTGGTAAGAAAAAAGATATTCAGCTACTCCATAAATCAGTAAAAAAATCAGATGAAGGTTAATTACCTGCATAATTTTATTCAAATCCCATTTAAATAACTGAACAAAAATAAAGAAAAGGAGAGACTCTGAATGCAAAAAAACCCACCCTATATTTATAGGGAAGGGTTTAACCAGAAATATCACTATATAATAGAATACAACTAATATAACAGATAAAAGTGCAGGCTTAAAATTCTGTGGCTTTAGTTCAAAAATTAATAAAGGAGATAAAAGAACTGCTATTGCAGGAATTAAAAATCTGGAAATGGTAATACCATCATTAAAAGCCAAATGGTTAAGAACTATAAAAAAAAAGGTTAGTAATGCAGCATTATTATATACAGCCAGGACAGTTAATGCGATGCATAAAACAGAAAGAGAAATTATACTGATCCACGTATCTTCATTATTTATCAAAAAAGAGACGGTTAAAGTCAATGAAAAAAGAGAAATGAGTATCGTGGATAAGATGTTGGATTTCATGACTTGATTATGGAAATCAGCTCTGTGATTTTTTCCCTTATCTCATCGTTTCCTTTTATTGAACCAGATAAGAATGCATCAAAAAGGCAATAACAAAGATATAACATTAGAGATGATGCAAAGACTACTAAGCACCAGACAATGCGTTTGGGTTTCACTTTCCAATCTGGGATATAAGCATTTTGAACAATCTGGGAAACCGGAATATCCCGACTTAGTTTTGATTCGGTAAAAGCAATTTCTTTAGAAACCGCAGCAATAAATTCTTTGAGTATTTCAATTTTGCTTAATATTACTTTTTCGTAAAACAACTGCTCCATACCCCAGTCGGTATTTAAAAAGAGGGAATTCCTTTTGGGTTGAGATTCATTTTTTTCTTTACCTCTAAGCAACTCAAATTCACTTTTCAAAATATTAATTTTTTCTTCAATTTTCTTTGATAGCGGCGAATTTTTACTATTAGTTAAATCTATAAATCGTTTCTCCATCTGTAACGATTTATATTCTTTTTCGTAATTAGATAAAGCTACCAATGATAATTCAATCTGTTTCTCTAAATTTATAATATTATTACTCTTATAAAAATCTATAAGCTCTCTGTTGTAGCGTTCCAGGCTATCGAGTAACTGCCTGTACTTTTCGTTTAAAAATTGAGAATTAAGAGTGATCCGCTCTTTTTGAAGTTTTGAATATTTCTGGTTTGCATTTTGTACCATAAAGGTAACAAGATTAACACATAAATCAATATTCTTTGCTGTATAACCACAATAAATTATACCATTATCATCTATCCCTGCATTAAAATCCTTCAGCATTGATTTAATTGTAAGATCTATTGATTTTTTCCTGTACAAAGAATCTAAACGAAACTCATGAATTGCTGAAACCAGGTTTTCTCTTCCTGTAAGAAGCTCCAGAAAAAGATCAGAAGATTCATTTGTTGGAGGTTTTCCAAAATAACTAAAAAGATTCTTATTAATACCATCAAGAATGCTAATACTTGTACTGTTTGGATCATCAACACGCAGACGAATTTCGGTGTAATAATATTTGGGCAGAAAAGAGACGATTATAAAGGATAAAGCCGCTAATCCTACAGGAATACCAATTACTGACCATTTTTTCTTCAGGCAGATAATTAGCAAGTCAAAAAAAATCATAAATTTCCACTTTATCTGATAATACTTTTAACCTGATATTCATGTAAAAATAGTCCAGTGCATAATTAAATTCAAAATTTTTCGGGTTCGTATCAGAGGTTTATGAAAATTTTCATCTATTTAAGATGCATTTAAATGATTTTACAGAAAAAAGAAGAATAAAATGCCGCCTATTAAAACAATTGCTTTAAAGATATTGAATCTAGTAAAAAAGTTTGGCTAAAGCTACAGTTGATTAAAACAACTGTTGTTTATATAAACCTTCTTTTAATCTATTTATAATTATTGAATATATCCTTGGCAGCATTGGGTTCTCTGACAGCTTCAAGAAACACTTTTTCGAGTCTGTCGCTTTGTTTTTCCCATGACATATTCAATGAGGTCTGATAACCATTTTCTGCTATATATTCCCTTTTAGTTCTATTACATATTAATTCTCTGAGACCCTCTACAACACTTTCGACATTATTGATCTCGATTCTCATTATATTCTTGTCGTTACCTATTACACTGATACTTCCTACTGATGTTGCTGCTACAGCGCATTTACACGCCATAGCTTCCAAAGGTGTCATACCCCATCCTTCTGCTCTGCTTGTGAATAAATAAATGTGAGATTGCTGATAAATTGATATAATTTGTGCCATTGAGGGATTTCGATAGTACTCAAAATCAAAAGTCCTTTCAGGTGCTGCAAATAGCCCAAAAATTATTATCCTGGTTTGGGGAAATTCTTTTTTTATCCTATCAAGGGCTAATAATGCTTCCTTTGAACCTTTACATTCCAGTTCGTGATATTGAGTAGAAATTGTAATTGTCTCTTCCTTCCTTATCAACGATGGTCGAAACTTATCAGTTCTTATACCGTTGTGTATTTCAATCTCAACTTTACGAGAATATTTTTCTTCCATGATTTTGGTAAGCCAGGGAGAAATTGTGATAATTTTTAGCGGAAGTCGATAAGAGTTCTCAACTGTCTTAGTATCATTTATCCAAGTTTCATGTCCTTGTACAAAGTAAAATTTTATTCCTTTGCTGGGATTCAGACGATAATTATCGTAAGCTGTTGGCCATGCAGTTGCTACAGATATATCTGCGTCTCTGATGAAACGGTTAGAAAAATTAAACACTGGGGTTACCGGTATCGGTTCAAAATACCAGTTTATTCTTCTCTTTAATAAAAATCTCTTAGCTACTATGGCAATTTTTAATAAAACAGATGCTTTCTCGCTTACTATTGA
Source organism: Fibrobacter sp. (assembly GCA_012519985.1). Taxonomy (GTDB): domain Bacteria; phylum Fibrobacterota; class Chitinivibrionia; order Chitinivibrionales; family Chitinispirillaceae; genus JAAYPC01. The sequence goes on along the minus strand of JAAYPC010000071.1, from coordinate 21,689 downwards.
CCAATGTGGTATCAGAGGATAATACAAAACAGGATCATGTCCTTTATTTTTTAAATGCTGAAAATATTCCAGAACAGCTATTATTCCCCCTGATTTGCTGATAAATGGTATTAAAAAATTAATTTTCATTAGTTATGCTTTGAGTTTTGCTGTTATTAGAATAGTACACAAAACCGGTGATCCTGCTCTCAATTTTTGGGCTGTACAACTTTTTCCTTTCGTTGTACCTTTTTTTTCTTTGCTTTAGCTTTTCCCATTCATAATCGGTTTATTGATGCTTTTTCACCTAATGGATTACTGTCAATATCAGGTTGTTTCCATCTTCTATTCTTTATTTGTTTAATTTGCTATCCTATCTTTAAACTTCAATAAAAAATAGAACATTGTTTCAGTTCATGGAAACCTAAGCCGGTCATTAGCGTCGAATTAGATACTTATCTTTCGAAAAATATATTCAACACAATCTGGAATTTCAATAAGAGTATATATAAGTATGTATGATCCTTTAATGCTTTATTGTTTATATTCTAAAATATCTAACATATTTGGTTGTTAAATTATAATAGTATATAATTTTTCTTTAACTTAAGAATATTCTTTTCTATGTAATCTTTTCAACTGATAAATCTATGATTTAGGTCCTAGCGCGCAAAACCTCAACCTGAACCTGATTATAGAGATAAAACTGCTTTCTCTTTGCTTACTGTAGCCTGACAATTTTATTTGGGATTCGGATATATAAAAATGCAATGTTTTTATCGATGATTATAACGGACAAAGGAAGATTATATATTCAAACATCCAATTATAACTTCACAATGTTCAAATTACCACTTGTCAATGAATGTTTAATTTTGCTTTTTATATTTTTAAAAATGCTTATATAAATATAATACCCCGGAAATAAGTAACATCTTTTCCGGGGTATTATTTTACAAACAAAATATTGGTATGGTAGCTTCCTATTTCATAATCTGCCTTATATTGAACTTAGGCTTACAGGTCTTAAGCTTCTGTTTCTCATTCTCTTTGGTATGAGAAAATTTTCTGGCCAGATCTTTACCTTCTGGAGCTTTAACTTCTTTTTGTGGCCGAGCTCCTTTTTGTACCGATGGTCCTTCTCCAAGCCTCATGGAAAGAGAGATTCGCTTTAGCTCCACATCTACTTTCATCACCTTTACCTTCACCACCTGACCCACTTTAACCACTTTCATGGGATCATCCACAAATCGGTCTGCCAGCTCAGAGATATGCACTAAACCATCCTGATGCACTCCAATATCCACAAATGCACCAAAATTGGTTACATTAGTAACTGTTCCTTCCAGAATCATCCCCTCTTTAAGATCCTTAATCTCCATAATCTTTTCATCAAATCTGGCATATTTAAACTCGGCTCTGGGATCACGACCCGGTTTCTCCAGTTCCTGTAATATATCCTCTATAGTAGGCAATCCCACATCATCTGAGATAAACTTCTTCTTATCAATCGAGCGAATAAGAACAGAATTCCCGATAAGCTCGTTTAATGTGGTCTTCAGTTCTGCTGCCATTTTCTTTACTAAATCATATCTTTCCGGGTGAACCGAAGAGTTGTCAAGTGGGTTCTGCCCTCCCGGAATTCGCAGGAAACCGGCGCAAAGCTGATATTTTTTCTCCCCAAGTCCAGGTACTTTTAACAAAGCTTCCCGGGAGGGAAAGGCCCCGTGTTGGTTACGGTAATTCACTATATTGGCGGCAATAAGCCGATTTAAACCGGACACATATTTCAAAAGTTCCTCTGAAGCCAGATTCACATCCACCCCAACTCGGTTTACACAGCTCTCCACAACTTCATCCAGAGATTCCTTAAGTTTTGATTGATTGACATCGTGCTGATATTGGCCTACTCCGATAGATTTTGGGTCAATCTTTACCAGCTCTGAGAGGGGATCCTGAAGACGGCGAGCGATGGAAATGGCTCCTCTGACTGTAACATCCAGATCGGGAAATTCCTTTATGGCTACTTCAGATGCGCTGTAGACACTGGCACCGGCTTCATTTACAACCACACTGACCGGACGTTGCTCTTCTGGTAATTCTTTTAGAGTATCCCGTATGAATTCATCTGTTTCCCGACTGGCAGTTCCATTCCCAATCGCTATGAGCCTGATGCCGTATTTTTTGATATATCCAAGTATTTTAGCTCTGGCTTCATCAGTTTTTTTCTGTGGTTCATGAGGAAAAATGGGAGAATATTCATGATACTTGCCTGTATCATCGACAATTGCCACCTTACATCCGGTTCTGAAACCTGGATCGATTCCCATGACCGCTTTCCTGCCCGCAGGTGGGCTTAAAAGAAGCGCCTCCAGGTTTTCTCCAAACACTTTGAACGCTTCCTCTTCTGCACGTTCCCGTATCTCTTTGCGAATCTCGGTTTCTGTTGCAGGAAGAAGCAGGCGATTAAAACTGTCTGCAACCGTGTTTTTCAAGATTTCAGCAGAAGCACTTTCCGGATGTTTAATCAATTGGCTTTCCAGGTAGTGCAGTGCTGCCTGAGTTGGTACTTCCAGTGACACCCGCAGCACTTTTTCTCTCTCTCCCCGAAACATAGCCAGAATCCTGTGAGAAGGAAGTGTTTTAACACTTTCCTTATAATCGTAATACATCTCGAACTTGGTTTTCTGACCTTCGAAATCCTTTTTTACCTGACTGACTATAGTCCCCTGTTCGGTTGCTAATTCTCTCATCCATTTGCGGGTATCGGCATTATCGGACAACTCTTCAGCCAGTATGTCACTGGCTCCCTGCAAAGCCTTTTGCGGAGTATCGATTCCTTTTTCGAGATTGAGAAATTCAGAAGCCTTTATCAGAAGATCCACTTTAGTATCGGTAAGTTCTATAAGAAATCGTGCCAGTGGTTCAAGCCCGGCTTCTTTAGCCTTAGTAGCACGAGTAGTCTTTTTAGGTTTAAATGGAAGATAAAGGTCTTCAAGTTCGGTTTTGCTCAGCGTGGCATTGATTTTCTGTTCCAGCTCAGATGTTAGTTTCCCCTGAGAGCTGATACTTTCCAGAATGGTAACTTTACGTTCTTCCAGTTCTTTGTAATAAGTGTATTTATGAAGAAGATCCCTGATCTGGATTTCATCAAGTGATCCGGTTCTCTCTTTTCGATAACGTGCAATGAAAGGCACCGTAGCGCCTTCATCAAAAAGAGCCAGAGTGTTTTCAACCTGAACAGGCTGAAGATTAAAATCGGAAACCAGTTGATCTTTAATATTTAAAGGCATAAATAAAGCCATCCTTTCCTGAGTCGGTGGCTAAAGCCCTGTTCTTTTCTGCACAACAACTGTTGCCAGAGAAGATAAAAGAAGCCACAAGCCAATAAGAAAACACTTTTGTATATATGTCTTAAATTCCTTAAAAAAATAATGCAGTAAGATAATAAAAAACCTACAATAATTCCAATGGGTAGGAGGGAAATAATCTCATAAATAGGTACACATGTGGAACCTATATTAATCTGCGATATTATCAATCGGTAAAAGAAACGGCAAGGGATCCAGTGGTTTGCCGAAATAGCGAATCTCATAGTGCAGATGAGGTCCTGTGCTTTTACCGGTGTTACCCAGAAAACCTATCATTTGTCCTCTACTGACAGTATCTCCACTGCAGACTCCAAATTTATGAAGGTGTGCATAAATTGTCTGGTACCCTTTGGAATGGTCGATGATAATCACATTTCCCCAATGTGTTTTATTTCCTACATATTTTACCCGTCCATCAGCGGCTGCCATTATGGGGGTACCAACACGGGAGGCTATATCAATTCCGTAATGGATTGCAGTACCTTCGAAGACCGGATCGGTTCTTTTGCCAAATTGGGAAGTGATTCTGCCTTCTGAAGGACAACTAAAAAGGAGCAGGTCTGAAGTTGAGCTGTGTTTAACAGGAGGCTGGGGTTGTAAATAATTCTTTAAATCATAAGTTTTAAGCAACTGCTCGATGGAGTTTGGGGCCATTAGTGGAAAGAGGCTGGAGTTACTGACGAATTCAGGTACAATGCTCAGGTTTTTAGGAATAACCGCCATCGAACAGGGTAGGAGGTGAATAAGACTGATAGATTGATTAAGAAGATGATTAAGAGCATTGTCTAAAGAATTATAGTGGCCGTTCTTTTTCAGTTGGAAATTTATGGTAATGTAAGAATTTGCCTGATTGGTCAGAAAGAGAAGTGTCCTTAATACTCCCCCCATACTTATCAGGCTTATACTGAGAAAAATAATGAAAGTTTTAGCACTTATACGAAAAATGGAACTGCTTTGGTTTTCAGGAACAAACAACAATTGGACTTTAAAAAGGTTTTTTATGTTGGCGATGATTCGTTTTAAAACTCTCATTCTCCCTCTTTGTTAGAGTGAAACCTACCATCACATGACAGATTCAATGATGGTTTAACAAAAGTGGTGAGTTTTATATAGATGAATGCCGCAAAAATTGTACCACAAAGAGAGGGGCGATTCTATTATTCGATGATTCTCATTTCCATATAAGCTGGAATCTTGATGCATATACAATGTTACACTTAATTATAATTATATGGTTATAGTATTTCACTTCTGAACATTTTCCTACTTAAAGAATTCTAGTTAAGAGGAAATTTGGTTTTTCTGTCTTTAAAAAACAGGGAATTTATGAACATCATCCATTTTAGAAAACTGGAAAAGATGTACTTGAGTGCACCTACAAATAAATATTACAATCCTGACATTAAAATCAGAAAAGGCACTGCAGAAATTGCTTTTACAGTGAAACAGGATTTTTTTCATGGAGCCAGGGCTGTGCATGGTTCTGTTTACTTCAAAGCTTTAGATGATGCAGCATACTTTGCAGTAAGTTCGCTGGTAACTGATTATTTACTGGTTACCGTATCTTTTAATCTTCATTTTATACGTCCGGTTTCAGAGGGGATCATTAAAGCGGAAGGTAAAGTTACTCAGCACGGAAAAAAGACCTCTTTTGCTGAATCGGTTTTGTTCGATAGCAGAGACAGAATTATTGCTAAAGGAAGTGGTACTTTTGTTAAAAGCGACATATTGTTAGCTGAAGAGATCGGATATGTACCATAATGAAATCAGTGGCGGATTTCAGGTATGGGAAAAGTGATGGAATTTTAAAAGCTGGAGTAGTTTTAGTCTGATCATATTTGATTTTTTGTTTATAAAAGCAGTACTGCCAATAGAAGCAAGACTGGTACGGCCAGACCAACATGAATCAGCAAGCCTCGGAAAAAAATGCTTTTAGAGTGTAGTCGCATATATCGGTCTGTCTGTTTAAGGGCCAGCATCAATTTTTCGTTTGCAAAAGGCATATCGATAATTTCGACAAAGCCTTCGGTCAGAAAGCAATAACCGCTTAAATCTTTTTTAGTCTTTCTAAAGATGATAATTCCAGGTGTACGATGAGCTATTTTGTAGAATAAATGCAACCGATGAGGAAACCGTGGAAGAAAATCTTCATCAAGCAACACAATGGAATGTTTACACTGAAGAAAAAGCAGTAGAGCGATTTTACGGTCAGTGGCTGTATCAACCGAGTAAAGACCGGTTTTTAAAAGCAGCTCTTCAACTCTGGTGATAAAGGAACTATCTTTGGAAAGAACCAGACACCGCTGTTTTATAAGATTGCAATCAAACATATTTATTTATCCGAATCGCCAATTTTTTTTGTAACCAGATCAATGTGAAACATTAACCGAAGATACTTTTTTTACTTCTTTGATTAGTTGTTGGATTGAACACTTTTTCTCTTTAACACTCAGAGTTCCATTCTTGTAAACTTCAAGAATTGATAATCTGGAGGATTTTTCCGGGGAAACAATAAATATCGGTCCCTTTATTAATGTTGAAACCTGTTCGGCAAGATTAAGACAAGAGTCTGTTGCTTTATCGTTTTTATTTATTACTACGGCTTTCAAGTATCTGCTGATTCCCGGGATTTCTTCTTCAGTAACTGGAACATATTCAATATTCTGTTGGCTTCTTTTCTTCAGAATATGATAAGTAACACCTTCCTGATCAATAATTCCTATCAGGGCTCTTTTTTTATAGCCACTGTACCTGGAGCTACTCAGATGGAGTGCTTTTTTAAAACGTCCCCCAAATCCCAGTTGATCAAGCGAGAACACAACAGGGATTGCCAGATAGAGAAGTGGAAAAAGAATTGCATGTGAAGGAATCAGGAAAAGACAAAGAGCACCACCGCATAAGGTCAAAGAGAGTGTACAAAGTATTGCGGTAGTCTCCAGGTGAGAAAACCCAAGGAAAATAAGACGGTGATGAATGTGGGAGTTATCCGCAACTACCATGCTGTGAAATCTTTGAAACAGATTGTATCCACCGTCTTTGGCCTTAAAATACCGTCGAACCATGCTTACAAGAACTTCAATTATTGGAACCCCCGCAATAAGTGGCATTACAATCATAGTTCTTGAACCAACAATTTCTTTTCCCAGATGCATAGAAATAACTGCAATCATGGTGCCCAGGAAAAGAGATCCGGTGTCACCCATAAAAGTTTTTGCAGGTGGCAGATTATAATGGAGAAAACCAATTATTGCACCGGCCAATATAAAACAAACCACAACTAAAGATGATAAACCACTCAGAGCTGCAATGGCTGCCAAGGTTAAAATTGATATAAGGGAGATCCCTCCAGCCAGTCCATCAACACCATCTATCATATTGAATGCGTTAATCAGCCCTATAATCCATAGTACAGAAATCAACTTACTTAACCATAATGGGAAAGTAAAAAATTCTAAAAAAGAGATTTGCCCAAAATTGACATCATAAAGGTAAACAGTAATAAAAGCGATTAAAAATTCTGCTACTATTTTATATCGAACACGCATGGTTATGAATGTAGTATCATCCAGTATCCCACATGCAAAGATGATAACCGAGGAAAGAAGCAAAACCTGAATAATACCTTTAGTGATTGGAACAGAGATACCTGCTACTTCTTTAGAGATCGCAAGGGAAAATAATAAAGACAAGAATACAGTAATAATTGTAACGCCACCGATTCGGGGTATTGGTCTGGAATGTACTTTTCGCACTTCTGGCTTATCACAAAAATATTTGATTAAAGGAGATTTAATCAGAAATCGCAACATCAGATTTGAAAAGATGAGTGCAATAATAAAAAAAGAAACAGAGGGAAGCAGAACGGTCCAAGAATTCATGGTAATAAGACTTTCATTTAGAAAAGCCATTATATTTCAAAATACTGCATCGGGCAATTTTTTGTCTGTTTTTAGGATAAATACAGTAAAAACTACTGGAAGCAGAAAAAACAGCAATAATAACTGGTACAGCATAAAATATATAATCAAAACTAAATTGTATCAACATGGAAGAGGGCTGTCTACTATTAAAAATAAGAGCTAATACTATTCTATTCCATGAAGTGGTTTATTAATGCATTTTATTAAATCAAAAAAGATTTAAGCCCATTTATGAAACGAGCTTAACCTGTTGATTTGTCGTTGTTTAATATCAATTAAAAGAGCTTATTTAAGTTTGATAACAAGGGTTAAAACTGTGGCTGCGCTTGCCAGAATTGCCATAGTATCTCTGATTACTTCTGCTACAGAAGGGCCGTTTTTCTCCTTTTTTTCCACTGGTTGGGTTCTGGTTACAAAAATTTCCGACCCTTCCTGCACTACCGGGTTGTTGAACCCTCTTTTTCTGATTTTTTTAGCTTCTCCATTAGGATAAGAAAGAAGAAAATATGAGCTACTATCAGCCAGACCTCCTGCTCGATTTATGTAATCTTTGACTCTTTCTTTTTCTTTGTAACTGAAAAGACCTGGGTTATTAACATTACCATGCACCAACACGGTATTAGGACGAGGAGGTATATTGATAATGTCATCTTTCTGAAGTAAAACGTTTTCTTCTGAGTTCTTGTTTTTTAGCGCCTCTTCAAAGTTAACCACAAGCCGTTTCTGATTTCTGACAATAGATGCACCTTCCAGAAATGCATCAGGGAGCAATCCTCCTGCACGGGCTATAAGTTCACTTAATCGTTCTCCACGTTTTGAAATGGCATACGATCCTTTGAATCTTACCAGACCATCAATAATAACGTAGTTATCTTTGTAATAAGCTGGATCAGAGCGGACTATGATTTTATCTCCATCCTGGAGGAGAAATTTACGAACAGTTTCATCAGCGTAATTCAATGAATCAGGAAGATTGATTTTAAAGACTTCTGTTAAAAAATTCGTATCTGAACTATTAATGCGGAAAACGTCAACCGCTTTCCGGTAAGCCTCGCGGGTAAAGCCACCAGCTCTCAAAAGAGCATCGATAACGGTAAGATTGGTGCTCAAGGAGTAAGTATCGGGGTTACGAACCTCTCCTTCTACTGTAATTTTAACATCAGTAGGTTTTTCCACATCTTTATCATAAATTATCACTTCATCCAAAGGCTTAAGTTGCATATCATAGGAGGGGTCTTCCTTTAATCTGGCAAGGTCAATCGGTATGGTAACAGATGATATCAGGTCATCATTTCGACGGATAAGATCTGCTCGTTTCAAGAATGCTTTCTCTTCGAATGGCTTGCCAAAGGTGAAAATAAGTTCTCTCAGAGTGAGGCTGTCACACTGATAAACACCTGGATAATACACCGCTCCGTATAAAGTGACGTAATTTTTCAGATCATCCATTAAGGGGACAATCTTCAAAGTATCATTATTATAAAGGACAAAATCCTCTTTTTTCTGCAAATATGTCCTGATATCCAAATCAATGACTTTGACCACAGGCTTTGATGAATCCCTCTGATCAAAAGGAAGCATCCGACATATTTGTGCCCTGTCAACGTTGCTGGATGGCAGCAACCCTCCACAAAATGACAGCAATGCCTGAAGATTATCATCGTTTTTCAGCTCGTAAATAGCAGGTCTGAATACTGATCCTGTGACTGCCACGGTCTTACCCCTGGATGGTACAAAGACTACATCGTTATTCTGAAGACGAACATCGGTAGTACATTTCCCGGTAAGCATATATTGGTAAAAATCTACGGTGGCAATCTCAGAACCGTTCCGAAGCACCTTTATCTCTCGCAATGAGCCCTTTTTCAGTGGTCCACCAATGCTGTAAAGAGCATTGAAAGCTGTGGAAGCACTGGAAACCGTATAACCACCCGGTGATTCTACTTCACCCATGATAAATATTCGTACAGGTTTGAGCTGAGCTACTGTTAGATCCAGAAACGTTCGTGGCGGGACACTGGATAAGCCAGAATAATGCTTGGAAAGAAGATTTTTGATTTTTTCTTGAAGTTGTTCAAAGGGAATACCGGTTACATAAACCTGTCCTGCAACAGGAATAAATATCTTTCCCTCCTTACTGACCTGCAGTTCGTATTGAAATTCAACCTGCCCCCAGACTGAAAGGCGTAAGATATCACCAGGCCCCACCAGATATCCGGGATCAACAGGTCCTATTGCATTAGGTTTAAACGCATCCGGAGTTCTTTTAAAAAGAGAATACCCAAAATAGGGTAAAGTAACAGAATCATCAGTAGTCTGTTCTATTATATCTACGTCATCATTTGATATTGTTGGTTCGGTATCGATTTCCAGATATGTGTTTTTCAAAGTATCATTGTCCAACAGAAGATGTTCTGAAGTAACACTTTTTTTATTGGTATATCGATGTTTAATCAAATCGATCTCGTGTTGAGAATAACCTCTTTTAAGAGCCTCTTTTTCGTAATCATTTGCCTGAGAAAGACTCATGGAGGAAGGTGCCTTCGATGATGCCCCTAATATGGAAGACATATCTTGTGCTAAAACACAAAAGCAAAGAGCCAATGTAGAAAAAAATACTTTTACTGAAAAACTTATTGTAGAAAGAGAGTGAGAGCTGAACATATACGGATAATACCTTCCTTTTTATCACCTTTTCAAAATAATGAAAATGGTCTGACACAAATGTTAAAAAAGTGTTGCTGATGAAGTTATAAATATATGCTTAAAGAAGCGGTTAAGGCAATCTTAAGGGCTTCATCAGCAGTAGCATTAAAATAACAGAGTGATAATCAGATATTCAATAAAGAATCAGTGCCTGGTGAAAAGGCAGATTAAAGGGATGAATTCAAACAGGATTGTTTAGATTTTCAACCTGGAAAGCTCTTCAGAGAGGAGATGCTTTGCTCACAAAATTTCAATAAGAAAAAGCCTCTGTTTAGTTGGTGATGTTAATTCTACCATCGCTACCCGGTCTTGTTGCCAAAAAGCTGCATATCCAGTTGGCTCATGTGGAAGCAGGTCTGCGCTCAGGAGACCGTAATATGCCAGAATAGATAAACCGCTTGGACCACAGATGCAATAAGCGACCTTTTTTTCACCACAGAGATCGATGGTACCAATAATCTTCTCAAAGAGGGCGTTCCTCAGGAAAAGATCCATTTTGTAGGTCATGTAATGATTGATAATCTGTTCTATCAACTATCCAGATTGCAGGAAGCAGAGAAAACTCTTATTACATATATTTCAAAAATCGTCTCCAAAGGCCCTACATCTGCATGACTCTTCACCGACCATCAAAAGTGGATAACAGAAATGCCCTGTCTGAGATTTTTTCTGCAGTATCTGCTCTTTCCAAAGATGTTCCGATAATCTTTCCCTGTCATCCACGAACAAGAAAAATGATTGAGGCATTCAAATTGACGGATCTCTTTTCGGAACTACCGGAATCCGGTCTGTTAGATTCCGGTATCTATCTGCTGCCTCCCCTTGGTTACGATGAATTTCTCTATTTATGGAAAGACTCTGCTTTAGTCTTAACCGACAGCGGAGGACTGCAGGAGGAAACATCAGCTCTGAAAATTCCCTGTATAACCTTAAGAGAGAATACAGAGCGCCCTATCACTGTTACGGAAGGCTCAAACGAGCTTGCCGGAACCGATTTCGAAAAAATATTAATGCTGGGTAAGAAAGCACTTAGTGGTAACTGGAAAGAGGGCAGGATACCGCAGCTTTGGGATGGCAGAGCCAGTGAGAGGATCGTAAAAGTGATCAATAAACTAACTGTTGAAAAAGAAGAACTACTTTATACTGCTGATTCTGTTGTAGTCTAAAACCTGATTCGCTCGCTTTAGGTAAAGATGATTGCACAGATGCGGCTATTTTGATAAGACCGATTCTTCTGATCTGCCTCTCAGTATAGTTATTCTTGGGGCAATGAAACGGTCTGAAATTTTGCTCGAGTTTAGTAACTTTCCGTTAAGGTCAAATTGCATTCCAGTAAACATGAGTATACTGTTACCTGGAATATTCACGCTTTTACTTGTTTTATCCTGACTGTCAAATCGGGAAATAAATCGAATCGGAACGGTTGATACCATCTCTTTCAATACACCTGCATACTTTTTTACTGTGTCTTTTACTGTATGCACATTATCCAGAGTGTAACTATAGTTGAGATTTGAAGTCTGCTCCCAGAAATCACAACCGCTCTGAGAGATCTTGTTTTCTCCGCAGGAGCCGGTGAAAATATTACCTGACTGACATATAAATCCATTTGGGAGATCATCAACCGGAAATTTATCGGTAGTCAGAGGCAATTTTACATCTTCGAAATGGCAACTTTCCACCTTTGCATGAGCACCATCTCTTGCGGCAAGGGCATAATCGCTGATATTATAGTAATAATTATTAAACATGTGCACAGCACCGAATCGAAGACTTGGATTTCGGCCATCGGTATTGGCGAAATAGTTATGATGATATGTCACTCTTATTTTGCTGTCAGTTTCCTTCTGTTTAATATTGTCGGTATGGCCGACAAGAGAGCATTTCATGTGATCGTGAAGATAGCACCAGGAAATGGTAATTGCTGAAGAACCATTTTTAATGTCAAGCAGTCCATCATAAGTATCCACAGTGATTCCAGGGCCGATTTTGCTATGCAGTTCACAATGATCTACCCATCCGCCCTGAACATTATCAAGAGTGAGTGCATCATCAGGATAGAGCACTTCATGAATTTTAAGATTCCTTACAATTACATTATCATAATCGCGGATATTGAGACCCACTCCAAAAAGTTCACCTGTTCCATCACCTTCAATGGTAATGTTTGCACCTTTTTTTAAAGTAATAAGTGTTTTTTCACCAGAGCTGGAAATTTTTCCTTTTATTATTACTATTTCTGGCTCAGTGTTTTTCTCCCGGGATTTTCCCCATTCAACCAGTTCCTCAATTGTTTCGATAATTCTACTGGTTCCTCCTTTTCCACCACTGACACCACCATTTACAGAAGCATAACCGGAGAGACTGAAATCTGGGGAAGCGCAAATACTGGATACTGATGATAAAATAAAAGCAGATATTAATGAAAGCGTTTGTACTTTTGTCATAACAGAACTCCGATAGATTTTTTGATTATATAGATAATATAGTGGAATTACGGGGAAAAGTCGGACAACTATAGTCCGAAAAAACTCTAGTCGGAGCAACTTTTGTCGAGGCAACCCTTGTGGTTGCCCAAAGAATTAGGGCAACCACAAGGGTTGCCCCGACAAGAATTTTTACAAACTACTGTTATTTTATAGCTATTTTTTCATCATCTCTTTAATCAGCTCTGTCTGACTGACTGAACTCTTTCTGTCTCTCAGCATCTCAATGGGATGAGGCCCATTGGTTTCTATCCGATAATCCTGCCCTGTTTTCTGTATGGCATTGGATATCACCTTTTGACTGGGAATAAAATCACCGGCATTGACCGTATTCTGATACTGAAAATACCGATCCTTGCTTTCTGAATTTTTAAGAGGCACTATGTCGGATCGGTCTCCGGTATACTGAATCTGGGTGGATATAATTTGCCGTACATAATCCTTGCTTGATTCCAGCACAGTTGGTGTAGGAAATTCCTTGCCGAACATGTCTTTGGCATCCTTGTTTTCAAATTTCATCATCAGATCACGATTCATCTGAAGATGTCCTATCTCCGACTCCAGCAATTGCTCCCATATCTTTTTTACCCTCTCATCGGGTTCTGAAATCATGCAGGAATAATACATGTAACACTCGTTATACTCATGAGAACAGGCCATCTCAAACCATGAGCTGCGTGGATCGATTAAAGAACCATAATGAGTTACATGCTGCTCCTCGATCATGGCGATTTCCTGATAAAGGCCTCTTCCGGTCATATCACTGAACTGATTTCCTACATTCATATAATAGTTCATCGTTTGCTGCTCGGCAGCAGTGATGGTAAGGATATGCATTCTGGTAAGCGGATCGGATCTTTTAAAGTCAACGAATTTTCGGACTGTGTCAAATGGATGTTGATGTTCCAGAACTGTGGGTCTTCCTGGAGTAACCTCGGTCAGATCTTTCAAAATCGCTTCGGCTCTTTTGGGATCACTCTCCAGCATAAGATTTGCATAACGGTACAGATGATCGAAATCTTCAATCAGTGCGAAATCCAGAGCCAATTTGACGTATGGATCAGGCTCGGTTTTGGCCATACATGCTGTCAGGTCGGTAGCTAACTGCTCGTAACCGATAGTTATCTCCAGAGTCGATTCAGAACCGGGAATCATCCAGTTGACCATTTTCTGCTGTTGCTGCTCGAGTCTTCTCACTGCAGATAACTGGCGCCTCAGTTCCATGTCGTCACAATGGCGATGAAAGTTGTGGTAAAAAAAAGCAGCCTCCACTTCGATCCCATTCATTAAAATCCCCCGGGTGCGGGTATAAGGATGAACCGACTGAGGATCGTATGGTTTGGTACAAAGTTCCGACCAGGATTTGATCTGCTTATCCATGGGAATGCCTTTTTCATCAAACGGATTGAAACCCATAGTGATCTCCTTTGTTTGAAGATTAAAGTGAAAGGTTTCTTGTGAAAGGATTCCTGTAAAATGCTGCAATTAGCATTCCATCGATTGCAGAAACAAGGTATGCTGGCAGAGGAATATCAATTGCTCTAATTGCTTGATAAATAGGTATGGACAGGAAAAATTCAGAAAAACAGCTCAATCCGTTTCTCAGAAATGCAATTACCGGGTTGTACATTTTTGCATTCTGGATACTGCTGCCGATACTTTTGGCCAAAATATCCTTATCCCTGGACAGAAAAGGCTTGAAGAAATCTTTTCCCTGGTTTATAAAAACAGGTGGTACTCTGATTTCTTTAATTTCTGCATTTATGCTTTATTTGAGCATTAGAGATTTCTCCAGAGGAGCAGGTAAATTGCCCATAACTGCCATACCTCCCTATGATCAAATAGCAAGCAAAGGCGTTTACTCCATCTGGCGTCACCCGGTTTATCTTTTCTACATTTTACTAGCTGCAGGAATTGCGCTTATAGCTGGTTCAGGAGGCTTTCTTCTGGTGGTTTTACCACTGTTTTCAATTCTTTGCTTTATCCATGCAAAAATTGAAGAGATCTGGCTCTTAAAAAAACACGGTGATGTATACAGGGCTTACCTTAAAAGGACCTCTTTGGTATGTCCTAAAATCCGCTCCTTAATCCAGCCCCCTAAATCCCCCGATGGGGGACTTTAAGAGCGTCCAAAGCAACTTTTTATAAAACCCTGGGGTTCAAATTCACAGTTACATTATGCGATCTTAAAGTCTCCCGATGTACATCGGGAGATTAGGGGCTCAGTTCGGGAGATTTAGGGGGCTTTCAAGCCCGCTGATTTAAGCCATTCCTGCATCCTTTCCTCCATCTCCTGAGCACTTAGTTCCCATTTGGTACTGGCAATAGACCAAAGAAAGCCAAAGGGATCTTTGACCTGCCCCAATCTGTCTCCCCAGAACTGATCCTCCATTTCCATGGTTACTTTGCAGCCAGCCTTTACCGCCCGATTAAATAACGCATCACAATCATCCACATAAATCCACATCTGTGCCATATTCCCCACTGTCTGCTCTTTTTCCTCAAAAGAATCGGACATCATGATATTTGTGTCACCGATTTTTATCATGGCATGAAGCACTCTACCATCCGGAGAACGTATGGGTTCGAATAGAACTTTTGCATCGAATGCATTCTTATAAAACTCTATAGCCTCCCTGCAATTGTTTTTATATGAGAGAAACAGTGTGACTGTGTTCATGCCCTGTGGGACTGCTCTTTCAGCTTTCTTTGGCATATTTTCTCCTCGATAAGGTGTCTATAGCATTTCCGATTCTTTGTTTAGATATTTTTTTCTTCCCGTTTATTTCTGATTAAATATTGTTTTGATATTAATTCCTATTTTTTTCCGATTTGGTATTGTCACGTTTATTCTTTGCCACTATACACCAGTAATTACTGCATTTTTAGTTCAACCTTTCAGTGTACCAACAAAAAACGATCCAATACACATCACCATTGGGCCTTCTTTTTGCTACCCCTTGCATTCTGACTCTGTATAGCTCATCAGTAATGGATCAGAAAGGCCAAAATGGTACCCTTTCTTTCTGCTATCACCCTGTTGATATTTGCAGTATCAGCCCGGACAACTGATACCATAAAGAAATATTCTCTTCAGGACATACTCTCTATTGCCAATAAAAGAGGAAGCAGAATCGAGATAATTCAGGCCAGGACCGATGCGGATCTTCAGCAGGTAGAGATCTACAAAGCAGAAGCTTATCCCAACATTGATTTCAGCACCAGTGTTGGCTATGCCAATCAATCTTTGCTTGGCCGTCCTTTTGAATCTTCCTCATTTATAGACCGAATCGATGGCTTTCTTTTCAGTTGGACTTTCTCTTTGCAACAGCCGCTATTTAAATTCGGGCAGATAATCAATTCCTTTAAACTGGCCTCATTGAGTAAAAAAATCGCTCAAAACTCCAGTGATCTTCAAAGAGATAATTACTTCCTGGAAGTGATAAACCAGTTTATTCAAGCCTATACCGGGCAATTCGATTATATAATCGCTACCCAGTCTCTTAGTCGATCAGAACGTATCTATCAACGGACTCTACTTGATTATGAAACAGGACGGGTTTCCAACCGGGAACTCCTCCGCACACAGGCATCACTGGAAGGAGACAGAGCATTACTAGTATCATCATCAGGTAACAGAGCCCTTTCAATAAGAAAACTGAATGTTCTTATAGGTCTTGATGACACTGCAGATTATTTGCTGGTACTTGACACATCCGGATCCTTTCTGCAGATCCCTTCCCGGCCTGACAGAGAGAATCTGCAGATTGTGCTGAAACGCTTAGAAGCAGATTTTAATACCTATCTGAGAAAAAATGCCTGGTCCTCGTTTTTCCCCTCACTAAACCTCTTCGGTTCCATCTTCAATGAATTTATGGCAGTGGATACATCAGGTCTGGCAGAAATGTTTCTCCTTGAACCGCAGGCAGGTGAAGCCGTTCCTGAAATTCCGGTTTCAACGGATTTTTTCAATCCCGATCTGATAAACTACTCTATCGGAATAGAGCTTTCATGGAACATTTTTGATGGGAAAAGAAGCTTTGCTCAATATAGACAAGCAAAACGGCAGGAAAAAGCCACCTTTTTAGAGTTAGAGCAACTGGAACGGGAAAACAGAAATGAGATCCAGGAGATTAAAAATCAGATCACTGTGGCTGATAATTCCATTGAAGCATACCGGCTTCAGTTTGAAGCTTCACAAAAAGCACTCCTTCAGGCGGACACCGATTTTCAGGATGGTTTTATCGATGCCATCTCTTATCTGGAAATAGAACAGGAGTACCGTAATGCTGCTCTGAATCTGGATAACCAAAGATTGAGACGACTTCTGTTACAGGCACAGTTGAGGGTAGCACTGGGTCTGAGAATTTTCGGAGATTAATATGCGATTGATAGTGCTTCTGGTAATGAGTCTATTGCTTGTTTGCTCCAGAAAAAACGGACAGAACGGCCAGAGAACAGAGGAACAATTAACGGTTGAAGTAATTACTGTCACCAGTCAAAGATTTACCGAAGAAGCAATCTATTTCGGAAGGCTGGAACCGATGGAAACGGCAAATCTTATCTGTTATTCTGGAGGACGGGTAGAGAAGATAAATTTCAGGGAAGGTCAGAAGGTGAAAAATGGGGCATCTCTTGCCAGTATCGATGGTTCGAGGGCCTATAATATGTTGGAAACTGCACGTTCTCAACTGGATATCGCAAGATCTACTCTGGAACAATTGAAAAAACATCACAGCAGAGGTAATGCATCGCAGCTCTCCATCGATCAGCAAAATCTTACCTTATTAAATGCAAACAACCAATTTTTAGATGCCCAGAAAAACTATCGCGGAGCTTTTGCCATAACCCCACTTTCGGGTATCGTAACCACCCGTTTCATAGAGCAATATCAGGAACTCGCTGCAAATACTCCAACATTTGTCGTATCGAGGTTAGACAGTCTTAAGGTTAAATTTGGTATTACTGAATCGGATATTTACCATGTGGAACCCGGAAGCGAAGTGATTCTTACCATACCCATGGTTCAAAACAAGTCATGGTATGGAAAGATAATGGTTCTGGCCAGGGCTGCCGATCAGCAGAACCGCTTGTTTTCGGCAGAGGCATATTTTGACAATAAAAATAACGAACTCAAGCCGGGCACATCAGGAAGAATCCAACTGGCTCTTACAACCTTTGACAGTGCGATAGTAATTCCAACTGAAGCCATAGTCATGGAAGGAGTTCAATATACGGTAATGACTGTGGATTCCGGGGGAATCGTGCGTAAAAAATATATAGAAACCGGGCCCCAAACCGATCACAGTACCATGGTGAAAAAAGGATTGAATCCGGGTGAGCGTCTTATTACAGCAGGTTTTCAGTTCGTCCGCGAAGGCATGGCAGTAAAGATAAATAACTCGGGTGAAAGCCAATGATCCGTTTTCTGGTAAATAAAGCAGCGATGGTGTTTACATTTTCGGTACTTATCGTGGTTGCCGGTATAATGTCATATATAAACCTTCCCCGAGAATCTGCACCCGAAATAAAACAACCCTACGTTTTTATCAGCACCGTTTACCCTGGAGTTTCCGCAAAGGATGTGGAAAATCTGGTTACACGGGTACTGGAAGATGAAATCAATGGTGTTGATGGACTTCTGGAAATCTCTTCTTCATCGCAGCAGGGGCTCTCATTTATCTATACCGAATTTGCTTCGGACATCTCTGTGGAAACCGCCCTTAGAAGAGTCCAGCAAAGGGTTGACAGAGCCAGACCACTGCTTCCCAATGATGTCGAAGAGCCTGTTGTTCAGGAGCTCAGTTCATCCAGTTTCCCAATCCTGATTATCTCTTTATCACATAAAGATGGACTGGCGATTATAGATAACACTGCAGAAGATCTGGAAGAGGAGTTACGAAGGGTTCAGGGGGTGCTGGATGTGGAAATCGCAGGTAATCTGGAAAGAAAAGTGATAATCGAAATCGATCCTGTCAAACTCTCCTATTATAATCTGTCCATGGATGATGTATCCGGTGCTGTACAGATAGCTAATGCTGCGATTCCTGGGGGTATTCTTAAAAGCCAGGCACGTACCTACTCCATTGCAATCAATTCTGAAATCCGCACCCCGGAACAATTTGAAAATATCATGGTCCAATCCGGCGATATCAGTGTCCCTTTAAACAAAATAGGCAGTGTTTCTTTTACCTATGATGAACCGGAAACCTATTCCCGTTTTAACGGTAAACCGGCAATAACTTTATCCCTTACAAAAAGAAGCGGCCAGAACATTATCAGAATTGTCGATCAGGTAAAGGCATTAATCGACAGCCTTCAAACTGGTTTCCCCCAGGGAACCACAGTAAACTATGTATACGATGAATCCGAAGATATACGACTGATCATTTCTGATCTGGAAAACAACATGTTCAGCGGCTTTCTGCTGGTTCTGCTGATTACCATCATCTTTATGGGTTTTGTCAATTCCTTATTTGTTGCTTTGGCCATCCCTTTTTCCATGCTTCTTTCCTTTACTATACTGCAACTGATGGGTATTACCCTGAATATGGTGGTACTGTTCAGTCTTATTCTGGCTTTAGGAATGCTGGTTGACAACGGAATTGTAATTGTAGAGAACATCTTCCGTCATAGCACCATGGGAAAATCTCAGCGCGATGCAGCCATCGATGGAACTTCTGAAGTTGCTGCCCCGGTTTTTACATCTACACTGACTACCTGCCTCGCTTTCTTTCCCATTATTTATATGCCGGATGTGATGGGCGATTTTATGGCATATATACCCATTACGGTCATTGTGGTCTTGTCGGCCTCCCTGTTTGTTGCACTCACTATCAATCCGGTCTTTTGTTCAAGATTTTTGAAAGTAAGCGACAGCAGAGGAGCTTTCAAAATGGGTGGAGGTAGATTGTACAACTGGATGATGGACAGATACGACAAGTGGCTGCGAAAATCAGTCAGAAAAAGCTCGCTGGTATTGCTTGTCGCTTTTACAATCGTAATTCTGGGATTTGTTCTTTATATGTTGTTTGGTAAAGAAGCGATCTTTTTTCCCTCCCTTGATCCATCAGAAATAATCGTTACAGTCGAAATGCCCCAGGGAACGCCTCTGGAAAAAACCGACAGTATCGTAAAGGTGGTGGAAAAGATCTCCCAAAAGGTCCCTTCATCACTCAAAAATATTCAGGTAACTTCCGGCAGATCGGGTGAAGATGATATCTTTTCAGGAATGGGCGAAGAATATAATCAGGGCTTTGTCAGACTGACCTTAAAGGAGTTTAAAGAGCGACATATCAAGGGAAAAACTACAATTGCTGCTCTTAAAAGAGAATTTAGCAGTTTCAGTGGTGCAAACATCGAAATTCGGGAACGTGAAGCAGGACCTCCTTCAGGTCATGACATTTCTTTTGATGTGATAGGTGATGATTATTCGGTTCTTGGAATGTATGCAGATTCTATCTTGACTATTCTGAGAAACTACCCACAATTAAAACTGATAGAAACCGATTTTGAAGCAGCCAAACCGGAGTTAAACATCACTATCGACAGAAAAAGAGCAGCCTTTTACAACCTGAACGTTCAAAATATTGCTTCGACAGTAAGAACTGCCATAAACGGTTCAGTTATAGGTGAGTACAGAGCTGGTGAGGATGAGTACGATATCGTTTTGCGATATACATCACCTTATCGTAATTCGGTTTCTGATGTGCAAAGAATCTATATAGTTGACAATGATGGAGTGAGGATACCCTTGACTGCAGTAGCACAGGTCGATAACAGATCTGCCGTTGGAATAATCAGAAGAAGGAATTTTCAAAGATCTGTCGGTGTGTGGGCAGATTTTTTCGAAGATATCCAGGAGAAGCGGAGCATTGAAGCTCAGGTGGACAGCCTGGTTTATAACATGAATCTTCCTTTTGGATACAGAATCGGAGAAGGAGAGGGTTTTGAGATGCGGGAAGAGGCTACCACATTTCTTTTGCAGGCCTTTGTAATTGCACTCTTTCTGATCATGGTCGTACTGGTAGCTCAGTTTAATTCAATTGGCCAGCCATTTATAATCATGATCTCTGTTTTTCTTTCGATTGGAGGGGTCTTGTGGGGGTATTTTCTGACGGGTCAGGTTTTTATTGTAATCATGTCAGGAATTGGTTGTATTGCACTTGCAGGTGTGGCTGTGAATAACTGCATTGTACTGGTTGATTATACCAATAAGAGAATCGCTTCGGGAGATTCTCCAGAGGAAGCCATAATCAATGCAGGCAAAACCAGGTTTCGTCCGGTCATTTTAACTGCTGCAACAACAGTTCTGGGACTTATTCCAATGGCTTTTGGGGTAAGTCTGGATATTCACCCTTCTTCTTTTGGGATTCAGTTTGGATCAGAGATGTCCAATTTCTGGACCGCTTTTGCCTGGGCAATGATCTACGGGCTTAGCTTTGCTACAATAATGACCCTGATTATGGTTCCATGCATGTTATCGATCTATTACAAATGGTCTGGGAGGAAAAAGAGGGGATAAATTCAATCAGCAGTGTCCGGTTAAAATTTACTAAAATTTATTTGATACTTAATAGAATGCCTAGAATATGGTTGTCATTTTTATTTAAAAATTGACTTGTACCTCAAATGGATTCGAAAATTAATTAAACAAGCTAAGAACGATCAATTCTCCAAAAAATGCAAAGCGTTTTAGCTCAGCGTGCTTTGCGGACTTTGCGTTAAATTCCTTATTCTCTATCATTTCTAATTTATCTCTGCTTATCTCTACGATAAAATTCTCTCCTCTTCAAAAAAAGAAATAAAACGCAGAGCCCACAAAGGCCGCAGAGGTAAACGCTTCGCGTTTAAAACTTAATTTTATGCAGTAATTTTTGTTAAATTAACGGACAATGCTGTGTGCCACTATTACAGTAGTGTGGCTGCTCTCAAATACCAAAAAAGAAGACATGCGCACGACCATTTTTCACGGGGCAGACTCAGCTAATTTCCTATAGTAAATTGACAGAAAAAGTATTTGATTTCTGTTGCTTCGCCAAAGGGCAGGTCCACAAAATATTTGGCAACTATTGTGACGATTAATTGAAATCATGCAACTATTTGGCTTACTCTGAAGTTGCTGAATAGGTACCAAATAAAATGTTAGGTTACTCTGAAGCTGCTGAATAGGTACCAAATAAAATGTTAGGTTACTCTGAAGCTTCTGAATAGGTACCAAATAAAAT
>JAAYPC010000363.1 GCA_012519985.1 Fibrobacter sp. | reverse complement strand
GGATCCAGTTCAATTTCCACTAACTGCATATCATCGCCGATTATGTTGTAGTCGATTACATCTGCCATTGGTTACTCCTTGTTAGAAGAAAAGATGAAAACATAAAAATAATTGAGATTACTATTAGTATGGAGGGAAAACAGGGCTTTACACTGCAACAATTTGCCTGTATTTTCAACTATAAATCGATTTCAATCATAAATACGCTCTTAAAACCATCTCCTATAGAATTTGTAACATTGCTGATAAAAGTTGTCGTGAATTAAATTAAGGATAATTTTATTTCATTTCTTGTTTAATCAAAGTGGATGAAGGGAGTATAGCATCATGTTACGTAAATTACCGATACTGATTTTTGCTGTCAGTGCAATTGCTGCTGCAGAAATATCCTTAGGTGTAGATATGAACTATACGGTTAATAAAAATACTGATGAAGACGAAATAGAAACTGTGAATGGATCTGTAGATGATAAACGGGAAAATACTTTAAGTACTTTGAGTATAACACCTGTTCTGGGAATACATGCGAATAAGATAGTAGAGATTTCCCCTTTTTTAGGTTACCATTACTATTCATCTAAGAATAAGACCAAGACTTCCACAATATCATCCAAGTCTAAAAAAACGCAACATGGAATCTCATTCGGATCAGGCCTCTATTTCCATGTAATTAATAACAGTGACATTTTAGATTTTTCTCTGGGTCCAAAAATCTCCTATCTCTTAAATTTACCACCTGATGAAGGAAAGGGTGACACTGAATATGATACATATTTAGAAGGGGCCTTTAATGCTATATGTCAGATCAATATTGACCTTCACTTCTCAAAACATTTTGCCGCACGTTTGTCTTCAAACTTGTACCGCTTCAGTATCAATCATAAGAAAACAGAAGTGGAGGATTCAAACGTTACCGAAAAAACAGTAACTAAAACCAGTGATTTCCGCACTTTCTTTACTCCATCACTGGGTTTTTATTTTACGTTTTAAAAAGCCTGTTCAAAGAGTATGGTCTTTTACAGAGCCTGTTAAACAATAAATACAGGTATTTTATTGTGCAGAACAATCAGGCCTTTTCTGGGTCCAAAAAGGATTCCAGAGAGCACCAATTTTGCATTTACAAAAATCAGCAACGAAACTTGATAGCAGGTGCTGATTTTTTCATGTACAGGAATATCTATGAGCCATGTTACTTTGAAAGAGGATAAAGTCAAGAAAGATATCTACGATTTTTATGATATCTGGATAATCCAGGCAGAAGTGAAGACCTTTCAAACTGGTAAATCAACTCCCATAAACATTAAAACAGGCACAACAATGTCCCTCATCATCCGCGCAAGGAGACAATTTCGGAATTTCTGATCTGCATTCATCTTTGCGCTTTACACATCGATTGAAAAAAGGGCATCCGTTATTCTCTGAAGAAATCTTGTCGCTGGTTTGTACTGACTCAAACTGGCAGATTTTTCTTTCCGGATCAATCACCGGTACCGCATCGAGAAGTGCCTTTGTATAGGGGTGACAGGGATTATTAAAAAGATCTTCGGTTTTGCCAATCTCTACAATATTTCCCCGGTACATCACTGCAACTCTCTGGGAAATATATCTTACAACCGAAAGATCATGAGAAATAAACAGCATGGTTAAAGAAAGTTTATCCCTGAGACCTTTTAAAAGATTTAAGATCTGAGCCTGAACCGAAACATCCAGCGATGAAACCGGCTCATCTGCTATAATAAGCATCGGATCTGCAGCAATGCTTCTGGCAATGGCAATACGCTGGCGCTGTCCTCCGGAAAATTCATGCGGAAATTTACGCATCATTTGTGGATCCAGTCCGCTTTGCACCATAAGTTTTGAGACCTTCTCGATTTTCTCTTCCCTGGAATATCTCCCGGTGAACGGTTCTGCTATGATCTCAAGAACCGTCATCCTGGGATTCAGAGATGAATACGGGTTCTGGAAAATCATCTGCATCTGTCTTCGCAAAGGTCTTAGTTGAAATGGATTGAGTCTGCAAAGGTCTCTTCCATTGAGAAGAACGCTTC
>JAAYPC010000070.1 GCA_012519985.1 Fibrobacter sp. | reverse complement strand
CAATGGATCAGGTATACGATTATGAGATGGATTCAACTGTTGTTTACGATCCCCGATATGAAGGCGCTTTTGAAGAAGCTCTGTTAGACATTCCAAGTATATCGTTAGTTCTGGATATGGACAGCCTTTTTGATAAAACCCGTGGAATCTATCATAACGCATTAAAAACCGGAATTGAATGGGAACGTTTCGGTTACGCAGAGCTGATTAATCCTGATGGTTCATTTGGCTTTTCAATACCTTGTGGCATTCGAATCCGTGGTGGCTGGAGCAGGCATGCGGATTGTCCGAAACATTCTTTCCGACTCTTTTTCCGTGAAAAATATGGTGCAGCAAAACTTCGCTATCCCCTGTTTGAGGATGAAGGTGTGTCTGAGTTTGACAAAATCAGCTTGCGAACTTCCCAGAATTATTCGTGGAGCTACAAATCCACCGAAGGTGCCCAGTGTACGATGATCAAGGATGTTTACTGCAGGGATACTCAAAGGGATATGGGGCATTATTATACAAGAAGCAGATACTATCACCTATATCTTAACGGTATGTACTGGGGAATTTATCAGACACAGGAACAGGCAGACAATCGATTTGCAGAATCCTATATGGGTGGAGATTATCGGGATTATGATGTTTTAAGTACGGTTAATGATTATTCAATGGGTTCAGACAGGGATAAAACTGTAGAGGTGGAAGATGGTACAATCGATGCAGCCCAGCGGCTTTGGACCAAAACCCTTGCTGGATTCAGCAAAACTTCTGATTATTACATGGTGCAGGGGTTGGAGCCTGATGGTAAAACGGTAAATCCCTCATATGAAAAGCTTCTGGATGTAGACAATCTTATAGATTATATGCTGATAACATTTTACACCGGCAACTTTGACTCCCCTACCTATGCGTTTTCTGAACCTCAGCGGACCAATAATTTACAGGCCATTTTCAACCGGGTTAAACCCGATGGATTTAAATGGCTGAGTCATGATGGCGAGCATACCATGGTAGACTTCAAGGTTAATCCGCGTGATACTGTTATCCCGGCCCTCGAAGTTGACAGAACAGGGCCATTTGACTTATCCGATGATATCCGGTTTTTTAATCCTCAGCGGATTCATCAGGCACTTTGCGAAAACAGCGATTACAGGATGCGATTTGCAGATCACGTTTTCAGACATTTTTTCAACAAGGGAGTTTTTTGTCCTGAACAGTCAAAAAGCCGTTATCAGGCCAGAGCTGCTCAGATTGAAAAGGCAATAATTGCAGAATCGGCGAGATGGGGTGATTCAAAAGTTGATACGGCCCGCACAAAAGATGATGACTGGATTCCTGAACTTGAGAGAATCTATAATGAATACATGCCAAAGCGCACTGAAATAGTTGTAGGGCAATTAAGGGAGGACAGTCTTTACCCATCGATCGAACCACCGGTTTTTTCTGCTGGACAAACCATTATAGTTCGCAAAATAAGCGGCTCTTCAGGATACCAGTTGACAATAACAAACCCCAACAGTTCGGGAAACATTATTTATACAACCGATGGTGACGATCCCCGTTCACCTGGAGGTGGTGAAAATCCGGCGTCAAAAAAAAGCGCCAGTTCTGTAACAATTACTATCAATACAACTACTCTTATCAATGCCCGTATCCGAAACGAGAGTGAATGGAGTGCGCTGCGGGATTTACTGATAGTCATACCTCAGGAATATAGCGGTCTGAGAATCACCGAGATTCATTATAAGCCAATTGACAATGAGAAGAATCCAGGCAGCTTATATGAATTTATTGAATTAAAAAATACCGGAGAAGCAGCCTTAAACCTGACCGGCTTGAGTTTTGGCAGCGGTATTTCATTTTCTTTTGAGCCCGGTACAATTCTCGAGCCTGGTAAATTCTTTGTTATTGCCTCTTCCAGAGCAAAATTCAAAAGCAGGTATGGATTTGTTCCTCATGGAGAGTACAGGGATCAACTGTCAAACAGTGGTGAGAAACTTGAAATACTTGACCCATCCGGGGCAGTAATATATTCGGTTACCTATAAAGATGTGACACCCTGGCCCGATGAACCGGATAAGACCGGCAGGTCACTGGTACCTATCCATGCCAATGCTAAACTTGATCAGAATGATGGAAAAAACTGGGTAGCATCACAGGCGGTACATGGTTCTCCCGGAAGAGATGATCCCAACTCTGAAGGTGCAGGTGTAAAAAACAGGGAAATATTAAAAAGAGGCAGTGTGTGCCATGTCGGCCCATTCAGGTTAAGGATACCTTTTGAAAAAGATTATCAGGTAAGCATTATTAATATTCAGGGAAAAGTAGTAAGCAGCTTTTCTGAGAGAGGTAAAACGTATTATCAGTGGAATCCTTTAAGTAATGGGTTGTTTCTGGTGCATTTTAAAAGTGCTCAGGGAGAACAGGTTATCAGGAAAGTGCAGGTTCTGAATTAGTCAGTTTTTTTAGCAAAAATTTGAGTATAGTAAGTGTATACAAATCCTCATTGTCTGCTAAAATTTGGGAACCTCAAGAGTAGGGTTCCTTTTTTTTCAGATAAAAAACACCCTAATGAATGAGACAATCCTCATATTAGGGACTAATTGAAGTACAGTTTTAAGATCAGGAAATCTGAATTGTAGCTCACCAGACCATATCTCAGGATACGGTAAATTTTCTCTATGTCTCTTTAACCCAAATTGTCCCTAACCTGCAGGTAAGGGGAGCAGTTTTTTCAAACAGTTCTTTTTTATGGGGATGGAAGTTTCTATCGGGTTTTGCTATTAATTGAGCTGCCGACAGCTTTGGGGACGGAGCAAACTTGATAACTTACCTAAGTGCAACCCAGCATGCAACAAAAGGATTGATATTCTTATCGTTGCATAAAATTCTGATGCGTACTTTTCTAAAGATAAGTACCAAATAATCCTCCGAGTGGAATCTGCCTTTCCCCTTGGGGACGGAGCAAACTTTATCACCAATTCAATTTTTATGATGTTATCCATAACCTTTGGCATGGGAAATGCTTGATATCAACAATAGGCCAATATTTGAAAATTGCTTTTTGCATGCTGAGGTTAATTTTCATAATACAAACCGGTAGTATACCGTGTTATAATGAATAATGAATTTAATACAGACTCAACCAGTCATTCTACATCTGCAACAATTCTGATAATAGATGATCAGCCTAAAAATCTAGCTGTAATTGGCGATTATTTGATGAAATGTGGTTTTACCGTAATTGTTTCCCAGACAGGTGAGGGTGGGCTATGGCGCGCCAAAAGATTTAAGCCGGATCTGATTCTTTTAGACATACTCATGCCTGATATGGATGGATTTGAAACTTGCAGGAGACTGAAAGCAGATGAATCGACTAGGTCTATTCCAGTGATATTTATGACGGCGCTCACAGGAGTAGAGGATAAAGTAAAAGGATTTGAATTGGGTGGTGTGGATTATATAACCAAGCCGATTGAATATGAGGAAGTACTGGCCCGGATAAAGACTCACTTGCAGATTGTAAACCAGAAAAAGCAATTGGAAATTCAGGCCAGTCATTTAGAAAAGATAAACGCTCAGTTAAATAAAGAGATTAGCACAAGAAAAGCTGCCCAAAGCGAGTTGAAAAAACTCAACGAGGAATTGGAGCATCGGATTGGTATCCGGACTGAAGAATTATCAAAAATAGCAGAGCGGTTACGTCTTACAAATGTCGAACTGCAGAAAGCTAATAGTGAACTCAGAAAAATTGATGATATCAAAACAGAATTTGTCGCTCTTGCTTCACACGAGTTAAGAACCCCATTGACAAGCATACTTGGATATGCTCAGACCCTTGCTGCTTCTGATCTGCATTTGGATAATTCAACACGGGCCGACATCTTGTCCGTAATCGTATCTGAATCAAAAAGACTTGCATCCCTGATTGGAAATCTGCTGGATATTTCTAAAATCGAAACCAGAAATTTCAGATTTAAGACGGAACCATTTGATATCTCAGATGTCATAAATGAGGTTATAAGTGCACTTAATTTACCTGCAAATTTTCCGTTGGTAGTTCACAATGCAATCAGCAAAAACTGCAGAGCAGTAGGAAATAAGGATCAAACCGGACAGGTCATTCGCAACATTCTCGATAATGCATTGCGTTACGTTAATGAAAACGGAAAAATTACTATTAATGTCAATGAAACAGAAGATTTTATACGAGTTGGAATTTCTGATACCGGACCTGGGATAAAACCTGAGGAACAGAAAAAAATATTCGATAAATTCTATAGAATTCGAGATGAAAAAAAACGCAGCATTGGTTCTGGCCTGGGTTTATCAATTGCTTCAAAGATTATTGCTTCACAGGGAGGGCAGATCTGGGTTGAATCAATGTATGGAGAGGGCGCTACTTTTTATTTTACTCTCCCTAAGGAGATCTGTGATGAATGATACAGTGCTGGTTATTGAAGATGAGGTAATAATTGGAGAGCTTGTAAAGTTTAATTTAATGATGAGAAAAATAAAATGTAGTATCGCAACTACCGGTCAAGAGGGAATCGAAATGTTTGAATCTCTGAATCCTTCGATTGTACTTCTGGATATTCGTTTACCAGATATCGATGGATGGGATGTGTGTAAAAAAATCAAACAGAAAAATCCGGATTCCGTGGTGATTTTTATGACTGCTGCGACACAGTTAAAAGACCGCGAGATAGCTGAAAAAATGGGCGCTGACGATTTCATTGAAAAACCTTTTGATGTGAACGATCTT
>JAAYPC010000009.1 GCA_012519985.1 Fibrobacter sp. | reverse complement strand
AGATTTATTTGGGATTTGGGGCTTGTAATTTGGAATTTATTTAGAGATTTTATATCTACCGGAAATTGATGAGTTGTTACTATTTTTCATTGTCTGTGATTCCATCTGATTTGATATCGTTTAATTCCGGTTAAGGCGATATCAGGTTTTGTTAAGGTTAAAATTTAATTATGAAAAAGATCTCATCATTCGGTATAATTGCATTCAAAGAATCTTCCCAGATAAAAAATGTATTGCTCAGAATCAGAAATTGGTCAGAGCGGAACTCTGTACCGGTTTTTTTCCATCCTTTCGTGAATAATCAGATCGGCCCCGATGCCCGGGTTTCATCTTCAGAAAATGAATTTCTGCAAAACAGTGATGCTATTGTATCGGTAGGTGGTGATGGAACGTTTCTCTCTGTTGCACATATTTGCAGATTTACAGAAAAACCCATTATTGGAGTAAATCTGGGTGGTCTGGGGTTTCTTACTGATATAAGCCCCGATGAAATAGAATCTACTCTGGATAAAATCCAATCCGGTCAGTTCAGTACCATCAGCCGCATGGTATTGGAGGCTGTACTCTATAGAGAAAACGAGCAACTGTGCAAATTCCATGCTCTCAATGACGTCTTTATCAACAGAATAAATACTCCCAAACTGACTTCTATCTCTGTCTGGTATGGAAATGATTTTATCACCGATTTTTATGCTGATGGAATAATTGTAGCTACACCCAATGGATCCACGGCCTATTCACTTTCCGCAGGTGGACCCATAGTTGAACCAAATGTGAAAGCATTTCTGCTCACTCCCATCTGCCCCCACTCCCTGACCGAACGGCCTATAATATTACCTTCGGATAAGAATATTCGACTGGTGATAAATGAAAAAAATCCGGACCTGCTTTTCAGTGCAGATGGTCTGGAATCGGTGCGGCTTCAAAGCGGAGATCAGATCGTTGTTAGCTATGGTGGAGCCAGAGCCAATCTGATACAGTTAACAGATGTATCCTATTTTGAGCTACTGAGAAAAAAACTGAGTTGGGGGAAGGGTTGGAAGAAAATCTGATTATTAAAAATATGTATAATCAGTAGTGCCTGGTTAATTTTACGAAAGATCACTGTATTCCAATAAATCACAATATCCAAAATTCTAAACAAATTCCAAATTACAATGCTTTAAATTCCAAACCGGAACCCGCCTATTCGAAGACGCTTCGGTGGGCTTCGATTCTTTATGTAAAAGACCACGGCCATAGGCCGGGGATCTATGATATATTAGAAATCCGAAATTCGAAACAGGAAGGGACCTCCATTCCTGTTCTTTTCTTATTTGGAATTTGAATGATTGGTTATTGGGATTTGTTAGGACTTGCTGTTTGAGATTTGGGATTTATTTGTATGCTTTAGCCGCTTTATGAAGTATTCTTTAGTTTAATTAACTGGACACTACTGATGTATAATATCAAATCGGAAGTAATAAGAACTAAATAGCAAAACAATATCTAATCAGAAATAATCTGGGAAAAAAAAGTATCTAAATGAATAGGAAATGAAAAAACTCCTTCATTTTTACGGTTCGATCGTCTTTTAAACCCAAATTGTTCATTAGGCGATGCCACTTTAATTATCAGTTTTTTGAATCTGTTCGATTTTCTCTATACTCAAACCGGTGATTTTCCTGATAAGTTGAAAATCCAGTCCATTTTCCAACATCCTTTTTACCATCTGTTCCTTTGTCTTTACCAGTTGTTCATTTTTCTTTTCCAGTTCAGTATCCTTTTGTTCAATGACTGATACCTTTTTATCAAGCTCAGAATCCTTCTGCTTAATCTCTTTTCGCAACTCTGCTACAATCCTTTCAGCCTTCTCTCTTTTTAACCTCTCTTCCTCCCGAAATGCATCAGCTATCGTTTCCATATATCCCTTACCTCCACTATGTTCCTTTGATACTATCTCTTTAAACTGATGAATTTGCTTTTTCTTAATCACCGACATCAGATAGAGCAAAACAACTCTCAGGTAATCGTAGTGCCACTTTTGAACCTTCTGTAGCTCCTCCGTTCGTCTGATTATCCACGGTAATACCCTCCAAAGCTCAGGACTTCTGCTATATTTAAGAGCCAACAGAAAAATCTTCAGCTTTCCATCCTCGTTTTTCTCCGGTTCAAAAAACCATAAATCCAACTTATTAAAATGAAAGTCCGGAACTACCTCTTTAGCTTCCTCAATAATTGCGACCATCTCTTTCACACTATTGTCAAAATTGCAAATTCTGTTACAATGGCATACCACAATCGGTATCACAAATGGTAATAACCTACCGGTCTCTTTCTGTTTCCTATGCTGCTTCCAGATCTCTACTATATAACTCAACAGTTGAAATTGAACATCTTTATCTGAGATGCTCTTATGCTCAAAAAGAAGATATACCCATTGGTTATTTTTTAAGTTTTTTATGCGATAGATTATATCGGAGCGATATTCCTTCAGGTTTTCATCAACCCAGGTGTCTTTCACAAGCTCCAGAGTTTCCCAAACAAGGTATTTTTGAACAGAAAATGGAATGGATAGCAAGGCCAGTGGTTTGGCTATTTCGATGTCCTGCATCGATTAGCGGAAGAAAAGGTCGTGAGCGTTGTTGGTTTTGTGTTGGTTGTTATTTTGCAGGAGCATACATTTAGCATAATTTGTGCCAAAATCATAATGAAAATGGAGTACGACAGCTAAACTAAAGGTGTTCAGTCATATATAGTCCTTAGGATGGTTTATCAGGGGCTTTCAGGGTTTTTAGGTGCCGCTTCGATTAGATAGAATTAATTTTCTGATTCGCTTCCTGTTTTCAAAACAGATACTATCTCCTGATGAGTGAACTATAATAGCAGGGATAAAGGTGTCAAATCTACCTAATGGACAATTTGGGTTAAATTAAGCCTGACCTAGCAAATCTGTTGGTCGCCCCGGTATGCCCTCGTTGACAGACACCTCAACGAGTCCTCGCTCTCCGTTACTTTGACGAGCCTCGTTATTTGTCACTTCGAACGAATCTTCGAGGAGAAATCTTTCTGCTTCCACCACAGACTAACATAGCTCGTACTTCAAGGCAGGGTAACTTTCGTTTTTCGTTTTCCGTATTTCCGTATTTCTGGTTTCTGGTTTCTGATTTCGAATTTCGTATTTCGTATTTCGCATTTCCTCTCTAACCACAGCTATTGAAAAGATATATTTTTCAGATTCAACCTATTATTGTTAAACAAGTATGATTCGCGAACTCCATATAAAAAATCTGGCACTTATTGAAGAGCTTCATCTGGAACTGAATTCCGGATTCAGTGTTTTTACCGGTGAAACCGGTGCAGGTAAGTCTATACTGATTGGAGCCATCGGCCTGTTACTGGGAGAAAGAGCTTCCACGGATCTGATACGCAATGGTTTCGATGAAGCCGAGGTAAGTGGAGTATTCGAGCTGAATTCTCCAACAAAGCCTTTGACAGATCTTCTGGGAGAGCTCAATATCGAGTATGATGAAAAAGAGTTGATCATCCGAAGAAAAATCACCAGAAATGATCGTAACCGGGTTCACATAAACCAGATACCGGTCCCACTGAGTGCCTTAAAAAAAATCGGCGATCTGCTTATTGATTTTCATGGTCAGCATGAACATCAATCCTTGCTTAATGAAGAAAACCATCTTTTAATCATAGATAATCTTCCCGGAGTCAAAGAGGTAAAAGAATCATATTCTGGTCTTTTTGAGTCGTGGCAGAAAAGCCAAACCGCTCTTGAGGAGCTTGAGAAGAAAACCCGTGCACTGGCAGAAAAGCGCGATTTTCTGGAATACCAGTTCAAGGAGCTTAAAAGCCTGGAACTTCGCAGTGGTGAGGAAAATGAACTGGAATCGGAACTGTCGCTTCTTTCTTCTTCAACTGAGCGCACTAAATATACTGAAGAGATTCTTTCTCTGCTTGGCGGATCTGCAGATTCGATGCAAAAGCGAATATCTTCAATTCGCAAGAGGCTAGATTTCCTGCAGAAATATGACACCTCTTTTTCTCAATGGGTGATAGACATAGAAAACGCCATAAACCTCTTTAGTGAACTGGAAACATTCTGCAGTTCCTATTTGTCTGGTATAGCTGACAATGCCGATCCAGCCAGAATCGAGCATATAAATTCACGTTTGGCAAAAATCCAGAGACTCAAAAAAAAGTACTCCTGCGATGTTGACAAGCTCATCGAGAAACAGAATTCCTTACAACAGGATCTGGCTTCAATAGAGAACTTTGATGCTGATCGGATATTCCTGGAAAAGAAAACAGAAGCAGCTCTCAAAGAGTGTACAGACGCGGCTAAGAAGCTTCATGAGGCCAGAAAAAATTCCAGTGATATTTTTGATCAAAAAATCACTGTACTGATGGAGAAACTGGGTTTTAAAGGTGGTCAATTAGTGACTTCTTTTGAACCGCTTCCAAAACCGACCCCCGAAGGTATGGAAATTTGCAGGTTTTTAGTCAGAACCAACCCGGGAGAACCATTTCTTCCACTTGCCCGCTCTGCATCCGGTGGTGAAATCTCCAGGTTGATGCTTGCGATAAAAAGTGTTCTTGCGGAACAGGACCATATACCTGTGCTTATTTTCGATGAGATCGATACAGGTGTCGGTGGTGTCCTGGCTTCTGAGGTAGGACAAGCGATCTGTAATCTCAGCCGTACCCACCAGGTACTCTGCATTTCACATCTTCACCAGATAGCTTCTATGGCAGACAACCATTTTCAGGTGCGCAAAGAATTAACCGGTGACCGAACTATAACTATCGTGAAACCTTTGAGTCGCGAAGAAAAAGTGGAAGAGATTGCGCGTATGCTTGGTGGAAGTTCGGAGATTGCGATGAAGCATGCCAGGGAGCTGTTGAAGAAAGAATATCGAATATCGAATATCGAATAACGAATATCGAAGTATAAGAGCCCAAAAAAAATCTATGGTGAATATTACAGTCTTCTGTTAAGATAGCCCGCCTACGCGAAGACACTTCGGCAGGCTTCGGTTCTTCATTTAGGATATTCTATTCTGATTACTTCTGATTAGATATTGCTTTGATATTAATTCTTATTTTTTCCGATTTGATATTATAATGAAGGGGTGCTTCACCTATGTCTATTCAAATTCAGTTTTTCGGGGCGGCAGGTACGGTAACCGGATCATGTTCCACGGTCACTTGCGGATCAAAACGAATATTAATCGATTGTGGTGTAGCACAAGACAAAGACTGCACCAAGAAAAAGCCGTTTGCTTTTGATCCAAAGACAATCGATGCGGTGATTCTCACCCATGCTCATCTTGACCACTGCGGACTGGTACCTGTTCTTTTTCAGCAAGGATATAATGGGCCGGTTATCGCCCATTATGCTACCGGAGAACTAGCCCCGATTCTTTGGCAGGATACACTCTCCATAAACGCTTACGACAACTGTCAATTGTATGATAGTGCTGCCTTTCAGAAGGCAGTCAAAAGCATCACCTATTATGATTATGATGAACCATTCAATATCGATGACATCAAAATTACGCTCTATGATGCAGGCCATATTTTGGGTTCATCGCATGTGGAAATTGAGTATGATGGAAAGCGAGTACTTTTTTCTGGTGATATCGGACCGAAAAACACCCCTATTATCAATGAACCCAATTTCACCTGGAGAAATCCATTCGATCTGGTAGTGATCGAGTCTACCTATGGTAACCGCACACATAAGAGTAGAATTGACACGATCAACGAATTTAAAGATCTGGTAAGAGATACTATTAAAAATCGTGGTGTTCTTCTGATACCAGCTTT
>JAAYPC010000362.1 GCA_012519985.1 Fibrobacter sp. | reverse complement strand
TATTTTACGGCGGAAAGCTCAAGCACGAAAAGGGAAATATGGCAGATTAAAACGATTCGGACGATTAGCTGGCGGTTTGGTACAACAACTATTATCGAACTCGGTGCACTTTACCGTTTATTTTCTGTCCCTTTTTCTGGAGCAGATTGGAATTTAAGATTTGTGATTTGGAATTCCACTCTGAATTTATAGCTGTCGTTTTTTCATAGTTGCCTCCAGTGCATCGCGTATCTCCTGTGGAATTTTCATGGCATGTCCTTGCGGGCCAATGCAGGCTAACTTCACTTCACCTTTAACCAGCAGTTGACTGTTCCGCAGTATTCTGGTTTCAAAAACAACTGCTGCGGAAGAGAGTTCTGTAACCGAAGATTCAATACTTAACAGATCATCATAGCGGGCAGGGGAGCGGTATTTTACATGAGCATCGACCACCACAAAGAAAATACCCTTTTTCTGATAGCTCACCTGGTCTATTCCCAGTTCACGCAGAAACTCAGTTCTGCTGCGTTCCATGTATTTGAGGTAGTTGGCATAATAAACTACACCACCGCAATCGGTATCTTCATAGTAGACTCTTATATTCATTGCTCACCGTGTTTCTATGTTGTATTCCTTTATTTTTCTCCACAGTGTCGATCGGGAGATCCCCAGCTTCCTGGATGCTTCTGTGAAATTATAATTGGTCAATAAAAGCACCTGGCTGATGTGTTTCATCTCCATTTCTGCAAGAGTAAGGACCTTATCTGAGGTAACATCGTTATCCATGCTGGGGCCAGTAAGAAGAAGCCGGTTTCTAAACATGAAATCGGGAAGATCCTTCTCGGTTATCTCTGAATCTTCAGCCAGCACAACCGCATGTTCCAAAATGTTTTCCAATTCACGGACATTTCCCGGATAATTGTAATTGGCCAGAATAGCTTCAGCATTTTTGGAGATTCGATTTACATTTTTATTAAAAAGCTGATTGAAACGATGTACAAATATGTGAATAAGATTGGGAATTGTTTCCTTTCTCTCCCGTAGTGGTGGGAGAAAAAGAAAGAAGACATTGAGACGGTAGAACAGATCCTCCCGGAATTTACCCTGTTCCACCATTTTTGCCAGATCTTTGTTGGTGGCAGCTATTATGCGTACATCTACCGAGCGGGTTATGTTGTCTCCAACACGCCGAAACTCCCGTTCCTGCAGAAATCGAAGCAGTTTAACCTGTGCTGATGGTGAGAGCTCACCTACTTCATCCAGAAAAAGTGTTCCCATGTGAGCTTCTTCGACCAGTCCGGTTTTATCCCGGTCTGCGCCTGTGAAAGCCCCTTTCTTGTGCCCGAACATTTCACTTTCAAAAAGAGTATCCGGAATGGCACCGCAGTTCATGGCCACAAATCTTCCATCGTATCGTTTGGACATGCGATGGATTATTTTGGCAAAAAATTCTTTTCCAGTACCGCTTTCTCCGCCAATCAATACTGTGGAGCTGGTTGGAGAGATTTTCATGGCAAATCTGAGCACTTTCTGCATTGCTGCAGATCCGGACATGAGATCGCTAAGGAACCGTTGTTCCAGTTCGATATGATCGTTTACCTGCTCAATTCTTATGGTCAGCTTGGCCAGTACTGATTTAAGATCCGGGAGTCTGATAGGCTTTACCAGATAGAACGCGGCTCCGTTGCGAAGTGCATTAGTGGCTTCTTCCAGCTTCTCATAGGTGGTAAAAACAACGATCTCAGAACGAAACTGGGTACGGATGTAGCTGACAATATCAAGTTCAATAAGAGGCATGTGTTCCAGATCAAGAAACACTACGCCAACAGGATTGCTTTCCAGTATTCCAAAAGCAATCGACTGGGTATCTGCTTCAAAGACTTTGAAATTCTGAAAGTTGAGATTTTCTCTTATCTTTGCTCTGAATGGCAGATCTGTAGAGATGATAAGAACTGTATTTTCACGCTTACTGATAATATTAGCCATAAACCTATGCAGTGAATGGTGTAAAATGTTAGTTTTAAAAATCCTGAGATTGCAGTTAATCTAAAATACGTTTTAGATGGCAAAAAAACTACCACCAGCGTTAAAAAAACAAACCGAATAACCATATATGAAAATATTCAGGCAGAAAAAAAGAGCCGGTTTCGACTTGTTTAAATCTTTGGAGTGGATAGCCAGTCTGTTATTTGCTGCAATTGTAGCTGTACTGGTAGCCGGGTTTTTCCCCTTGTCACATCCTCTTTTTACCCGATATGCTCATTCAATAATCAATAAAATCGATCTGGACACCTGTAATGTCGGAAAGGTAAAAGTGGCTTTCTGGAAAGGTGTTACCGTATATGATGTTCATGTTTCTGAGTCAGAAGAGAATGGTTTGAAATATGAGCTGAGTTTATCAAGAATCCGGATCAATTGCAATGTTATCAATGTTATACAGAAATGGGCCCAAATTAAAAAGAAATATCGGCTTTTTTGCAACAGTTTTTCTCAGGATACAAAAGACAGCAATGAGTTAATAAATCAGTTGTTAAAATTTGCGGCACAATCTGAACAGATAAACAACATCTGCATCGATGGAACAACAATGAAGATCTTAAAAAGAGATACTTCCTTAATTTCTGCTGAACGTTTTTCTCTGGATGTTTTCAGGCAGCAGGAAAAATCAGAGAAAATTGAACTGTATGTTGATGTTGCAGAGCTTGTTTATCTGAAGAATGATTTCACCTTTTTAAGGGCAAATTGCCTCTTTGATAAAGGGACACTTGATATTAGCAGATGCCGCGCCAGGGCTTTTGATGGTAAAGTAAAAATCAGCACCAGACTTGACCTGGTCAACAAGCGGATACACGATTTCACACTAAATGCCACAGGTCTGAATCTGGAAAAGATGATTGTTTCAGCCAATATGCAGAGGTGTGTTTCTGGAAACATGGATATTGATCTTAATCTTTTTCCTTCATCACTGGAATTGGACTCTATGCGGGGAAAAGGGGTTGTCAATTTGTCAGAAGTAAGTGTCTGGGAGACCCCGGTTCAGAGAGCCCTGGCTGAGTTGCTGGAGAATCCGGATTTTAAACGGCTCTCTTTCTCCAGAGTAAAAGCTGATTTTACTATTCTCCATAGAGATACTATACGAACAGATATCTCAGGAAGCGGGGAAGTGCTTGATTTTAAATCCAGTGGAATGTTTAATCTAAAGGGAGGGATCAATCAGAAGGTTAATGCAGCTCTCTCTGATGAAGCCATAAAGGAACTGCCCGGATTTGTAGTCAATTCCCTGGCAGTGGATGAAAACAATCGTTGTGCTGTTCGATGCAGAATTTTTGGTACATTTGATGAGCCAAAGGTAGAACTTGACAGGGAGATCCTTAAGAAAGCCATAGGTAATGTATTTGAGCAGATGAGAGAAAATCTGAAGGGTATATTCAGGAAGAATTAGATTTGTGGATAATTATTCCCAGTTACTGACTCCCAGAGGACTTGAGCGCAGGCTCAAGCGATATCTTCTTAAAAGTCGGCATCAGTTTGCAGCCACAACCACTCCCGGCTTTGAATATCAACTCCAATCGGAGCTTTCAGAGCTTGAGGGAGTAGAGATAAAAGATCTGATAAGCGGAGGTGTGGAGTTTTGCGGTCCTCTGGATCTGATTTATAGTACCAATTTGCATCTGCGGACTGCCAACCGGGTTCTGATGCGCATTGGGAGTTTTACTGCATGTTCATATCCTGAGCTTTACAACAAATGTCGCAGGATAGACTGGGAGTTGTACTGTGGCTTTTCGGATTCTGTAAGCTTTTCGGTTTCATCCAGAAATTCAAGACTTCATCATACTGACAATATCGGAAAGACGGTGTTTGATGCTCTTTCGGAGCACATGAAAAAGCTGGGAGTACACGTAAATAATGTCCCGGATGCTGGTATCGTTTTTCATGTCAGGATTTTCCAGGATGAGTGCACGATCAGTATCGATTCAAGCGGTGATTTGCTCTATAAGAGAGGGTATCGCCTGAAAACAGCTTTTGCACCTTTACGGGAAACGATTGCAGCTTCAGTGCTGATGATTGCGGAATGGAGCCGGTATCCGGTGATAATGGATCCCATGTGCGGATCTGGAGTATTCATTCTGGAGGCGGTATCCATGGCGCTTCACAAGACACCAGGAGCAAATCGAAGCTTTGCATTTATGAACTGGCCGGTTTTCAACAGTCAAAAATGGGAGAAAATACGCAGTAAAACGACTGGTGAGGAACTTGAAGGTACAGAAAAACGATTTTTTGCATCAGATATTGATGAAAAAGCGCTTGCCAGTACCAGAGAAAATGCAGGTCGGTTGGGGGTGGCCGATTTTGTGAAAATAAGTAAACAGGACTGTCTTACTCTGGAGCCGGTTGATTCACCCGGATTACTCATTTCAAATCTTCCCTATGGTAAGCGGGTCGGGGCTTCAGAGTCGGGATTGCATGAATTTTTTGCAAAGCTGGGAAGGCATCTTTGCACACAATTCAGCGGATGGGACTTCGCTTTTATTGTAGAGGAGCCGGCCTTTGCAGAAATATCCGGTTTAAGGGTCAGTAAAGAGATCCGTTTTAAAAATGGCGGAATTGCGGTAAGACTGGTCATGGGCAGGATCCCCGATGCCCGCTAAATCTCCCGCCCCTAATCTCCCGATGTACATCGGGAGACTTTAAGATCTCATGATGTAACTGTGAACTGATCCCTGGGTCTTTTCCGTTCTTAAGTCGCCCAGAATGGAGCCCCCTAACCCCCATAGAGGGAACTAAGACCCACAAATCAAGCTACATAGTCACATTATGCGATCCTAAAGTCCCCCTTTGGGGGGGATTTAGGGGGCTGGGGGCTATGGGATTTA
>JAAYPC010000069.1 GCA_012519985.1 Fibrobacter sp. | reverse complement strand
TTAACGACTTATCAAACTGCAATCTAATGCAATAATGAATTGATCTGCCATTCGATGCAAAAGGTCAGCACTCTCTTAAAACTTAAGTACCAGATTTTCCTCCAAATAGCCTGTGTTCGCCATGCAGACTATGATGCGACATGTTGCATCAGACTGTGTTCGCCGTACAGACTATGATGCGACATGTTGCATCAGACTGTGTTCGCCGTGCAGACTATGATGTGATATGTTGCATCGTACTGTGTTCGCCGTGCAGACTATGATGCGACATGTTGCATCAGACTGTGTCCGCCATGCAGACAATGATGCGATATGTTGCATCAGACTGTGTTCACCGTGCAAACCCTGAAGCAACATGTTACATCGGACTGTGTTCGATGTGCAGACAACAAAGCAATATTACCGAGAGTTTAAACTTTCACCTGTCTCCTGATTATTGTGGGCCACATCAGGACAGCGTATTGTGGTAAAACTATTCATGAGTTTGGCAGCAACTGAATTTTTGATTTTTTTGTTGTATTCACGATAAACCGTACATATATTGATTGAGTAAACTTCATTAAATGTGCGACATCTTACGCTTCGCTTCTCTTTAGTCGCATTTTGTCACTCATATCTGTTTTTCTTTCCTGGGAGGTTTTTTATGATCAAAAGAATTACCAAAAGACTGTTCAACAAGTATTGGAAAACTCTTGCTTCTACAGCATCCAGAGTGTTGTCCGCAGTGAAGACAAAATCAACTCCATCAGA
Source organism: Fibrobacter sp. (assembly GCA_012519985.1). Taxonomy (GTDB): domain Bacteria; phylum Fibrobacterota; class Chitinivibrionia; order Chitinivibrionales; family Chitinispirillaceae; genus JAAYPC01. The sequence continues at coordinate 9,264 of JAAYPC010000069.1, read as the reverse complement.
AGCGATTGACACAAACCTTCAGAAATGCGAAGAAGCTCTTTCGGCATTAAATGATGCAATCACCAGAATGCGCAGGAATGAGTTTACAATGAAGGCTTGTGCAGCCGATGATAACCGGGATGCACTTTACCTTGCCCTTGTCCTGCGACTTGAATCCGATATGTTGTGCTATTATAATCCATCCATGCAACAGTCCGCAAAGAATTTGTACGAAATCATAATAAATAATGGCCGGAAACTGAAACGCAGCGCCACTGATGAGTCAAATCAACTGGCAAACCTGTTCAAGAAGTTCGATGAGCACGTGGGATCATTTCCAAACAATTCTCTTGAAGATATCTACAGCAATTTGAAAAATGCTGAAAACGAATTTCTGGATTTTCAGGAGAAAATCGTTGAAAACAATCTGAAAAAAAAGGACATTCCTACCATGAGAGTAGCTGTTGATAACCTGATAGAGCAGATTAACGAAAAACTTTTTGCCCGTCTTGGCATGGAAGCCGAGGATAATCCCGGACGATACGATGAGGCGATCTCCCTTATAAATGGTATTATCGAGAAGACCGAGAGCATCCAGCGTGCAAGAATCGCCCGTAACGACTCCACCGATGAGCCGGTGGAACTTACCGAAGAAGATGAGCTGCAGAAGGCTTGAGTAGTTGCAGGACTGATAATTTGGAATCTGCCACCAGAAGCGAAGCGTAAGAAACGGCTACTGATATGGTGGCAGATTTCGTGTTATGTACTTATGTAATTTTCTCTCTCGCTGTTCTATTTGATAATGATCCAGACATTTTAAGAATCGTAAAGGATGTAAATCAGATAGCAAAAGAATTCTATGAGATCGATCAAAATTCTTTTTCCTATAGATATCCTATAGATACAAAAGGGAACCATTCAACGAAAAAACATCAAGTTGTGAATATAGAGTCGGTGCATATTAACATGAATAAAATCCTCAAAGACTTGGAGGTCATTAGTTTCGGTCTTGACTCGAAAACATGTCAAATAGAAAATATATATGATCTGGTTAACGAGTATTTCGTTAATTAACACCCGGATACTATTCAATATTTAATCAATAAACGTCTGTAGGATTTTTGACACGGGAGCAAGGAAAGACGCTCTCACTTTCGCTGCATAATCCTTAATCTCGTTAGGGATCAAATATTTATAAAAAAAAAACAACAACAAATACATTCCTCATCCCGTCAGGGATAATATACTATTGTACATCTCGCTGTTCCCCCTTCCCAGCCAACATAACTGAGAAGAGCCATCAATCAGTTTTGAACATGTACCGGAAATATTGTTATGCTCCTCTTCATAGATTAATTTTAAGCCTTATTCAGACAATTCTTTGGAATTAAATTCCATAGCATCCCTCCAATAAAAGGGGATAACAGGTTAAATACAGGAGACAAACTTGAAAATCACCTGCGCTGGAGGTGCTACCTCAATCGGGGCATCATGTATTCTGCTTGAAACATCCACATCATCACTGGTAATCGATTGCGGCACAAGACCTGGAGAGTATAAATCCCCTTTACCGGATTTATCGGTTCTTAATGATAAAAATCCATCCTGTATAATTCTTACTCATGCACATACCGATCATTCCGGAGCTCTTCCAGTGCTGGCAGAGTATTTTCCTCATGTGCCAATACTTGCAACCCCACCCACAATAGAGCTCGTTGACATTCTTTTTCGTGATTCACTGAAAATAATGAACAGTCCGGAGCGTGAAGCCGATGTGCCTTTGTACAATGATGTACAGGTCAAAAGGGTCATGGAAAATCTGGTTCCGATACAGTTCAATGAGCCCCGTGTAATCGATGACTTGACAATCACCTTTTATCAGGCCGGACATATTCTTGGTGCAGCAATGATCCATGTTGCCAGTCCGGAGGGTAATATCCTTATAAGCGGCGATTACAGCATCGGAGCACAACGTACTGTCGGAACCGCTCATAAGCCATCCATGCCGGTTGACCTGTTAATATCGGAATCAACCTACGGCGAAAGACTACACGAAGAACGCTCTGCTGCAGAAACCCGCTTTATCGGACAGGTAAAGAGCATTATTGAAGGTGAAGGGAAAGTTCTGGTACCAACGTTTGCCATAGGACGGGCTCAGGAGATACTGCTTATTTTAAAGAAAGCAATGCGTGATGGAAGACTGGACCCGGTTCCGGTTTACGTTGATGGAATGGTAAAAGCAGTCTGTAACATCTATTCTGGTTATGAAAGGTATGTAACCAGATCGCTTGCCCATGAAATACGCGCTAACCGTCATCCGTTCTGGGGAGATTGGATCAACCCTGTGGAGAACCAATCCCAGCGTAACGAGATTCTTCAGGGTGGTCCCTGCATTATTGTAGCTTCCAGTGGAATGCTCAATGGTGGCGCATCGCTTTTTTATGCAACCAGGATTCTAAAAAACGAGCATGATGCTGTTCTTCTGACCGGCTATCAGGACGAAGAATCTCCCGGACGGTTGTTACTTAATCTGGCATCGGAAATACCGGAAAACCGCAAAATCACTATTAGTGGTGAAGAGATCCGGGTTAAAGCCTCAATACAGATATTTGGTCTCTCCGCTCATGCTGACCGGATGGAGATGGCAGGATTCATTGACTCGCTTAAACCCCATACTGTTTTACTGGTTCATGGTTCAGAAGAATCCAGGGAGAGTCTCAAAAAATCCTTGCTTTGCAAAGATTGTATCAGTGGTTTTGACGGACTGGTAGTGGAAAGAACATTCAGAAAAAAACAATCTGCCAACTATAGCGACATATTTGAATTACCGGAGCAAAAAGACCTGCAAAGAATCAGAGCCATCCTGGGTCCACCATCATCTATTCCTGTAAAGGGAAGCAAGATCGCAGATATGTGGTTTGGGAGCAGGGTAAAGGCTGAGAATATCGAAAAACTTGTCTGCAGGCTTGTAGATCTGGGTGTTGTCAGAAGAGATGATGAGAAAGCAAATCTCCTCTGGGTATTGAAGCCTTCTGAATCCGAAAGCTTACAAGACGAAGCAGCGCTTGCAGAGCAGGTGAAAGCGGAAAACCCCAAGGGTAAACTTTTAGAATATTGTATGAAACAGAACATTCTCCCTCCTGTCACTCAATTTAAAATCGAAGGAGGCTTTCACAGGGTAAAGATGGAATTGACAATTCATGGTACCCGATATGAATGCGTACAAAAGGCAGCAGAACGATTGGTTGCGGAACAGTTGGCAGCTCGTGAAATTCTTGCACTGTGCATCTCCAGGGATTCTAAAGAAATAGGTGAAACAAAGTTAATTTCAGAAGAGGAGGCTTCCGCTCTTAAGACTGCCAATCCCAAGGGAGCTTTACTTGAATATTGTATGAAACAGCACATAGCACCTCCTAAATTTGAGTTTCGTGTTATAGGTACAGAATGGTGCTGCCGTGCAGTTTTTAAGAGTGATTCAACACAAAATGTTTCCAATTGGTATAGATCGAAAGTTAAAACCACCGCACAACATGGAGCAGCTTCCGAGATTCTTTCTTCATGCAATGAAAAAAAAGAATGCATAGATATTCCAACCAACGATTCTTCCCCTGTCAAAGATGACACTCAGGATTCAGGGTCTGTAGATACAATAACTGATCCAAAGCAGACACTAAACATTTTGAAAAAGCGAAGATATATAATTGACTTTGGTTTCTCGACTCCGGAGAAAACCGGCCCTGTTCATGCGCCGGTTTTCTGGACAAAAGCCTGGGCAAAGCTTCCGGATGAAAGTATCATCGAGTCATCTTCAAAATCCGGCAGGACCAAAAAAGAAGCAGAGCGCAATGCTGCCGGCGATATGGTGAATCTGATCGGTAATTTGTAGGAGGTTTTCTTCTCTGTCTTCTGCAGCAAGCGTTCTAAATCTCCCGCCCCCTAAATCCCCCAATGGGGGACTTTAGGATCGCATAATGTAATTGGATCGACTTGACCTAAGAATCTTTCCACAATGTTACTTTAGGCGCTCTGAAGTCCCCCTTCGGGGGATTTAGGGGGCGAGAGATTTAGGGGGCTCAAAGGCACACCATTTGCAACTCCTGCCTGTGTTACATATCATCCATTTATCCTTAAAGACAACCCTGGATGAACCACCAGAAATATTCGTCACCTGATATTTCCTTTCACCACAAGGGTGAAAGCAACAAGGGTGAAAGCAACAGGGGTAAAACAACGAGAATGAACCACCAAAAACACACACCACCTACAGCATCCAATCGCCACCATGGCAAACATTACGGCCATAACATTCAGGATTTCAAGATCCGTTTCTATATCTCACTGATTGTCACCATCCCTATCCTCCTCCTCTCCCCTATTATTCAAAATGTACTGGGATTAAGGGAAACTCTGCAATTTCCTGGTGATCAATATGTGCTGTGGCTGTTGTCCTCTTTTATTTATTTCTATGGTGGTAAGCCATTTCTTCTGGGCCTTTTTCGCGAACTGAAAGAGCGTACACCAGGAATGATGACCCTTATAGGACTGGCCATTTCGGTAGCTTATCTATATTCCAGTGCAGTAGTGTTCGGTGTGGAAGGAGAGGTATTTTTCTGGGAACTGGCTACTCTTATCGATGTCATGCTCTTGGGACACTGGATCGAAATGAAAGCCACCTCAGGAGCATCGAATGCAGTTGAATCCCTGGTAAAGCTTCTTCCCTCGACTGCCCACCGTATCTCTGACGATTCAATCGAGGATATTCCATTACATCTAATAAACAAAGGTGATAAGCTACTGGTTAAACCCGGAGAGAAAATACCGGCAGATGGACAGGTTGTCAGCGGGGAATCTTCGGTGAATGAAGCCATGATCACCGGTGAATCGGTTCCTGTGTATAAGAAAAGCGGAAACCGGGTAATCGGCGGTTCGGTAAATGGTGAAGGATCTATTACCATCGTGGTGGATAAAACCGGAGAGGAATCATTTCTTTCTCAGGTAGTAAAACTTGTTTCCAATGCCCAGAAAAGCAGGTCCAGAACGCAGGAACTGGCTGACAGAGCTGCTGTCTGGCTTACCGGTATAGCTCTTGGAAGCGGCATTTTGACACTGCTAATCTGGACAATATTTCTAAAGCAGAACTTTGAATTTGCACTTGAGAGGACCGTTACTGTCATGGTTATCGCCTGTCCTCATGCCCTGGGGCTGGCTATTCCCCTGGTGGTTGCAATGTCCACCTCCATTTCAGCACAAAATGGTCTTCTTATTAAAAAAAGATCCGCATTTGAAAAAGCCAGAAACATTTCTGCAATACTTTTTGATAAGACCGGCACCATTACTATAGGTAAATTTGGGGTAACCGATGTGATAACATTCGATTCATCATGGGATAAGAACCGCTTACTCTCCTATGCAGCTTCGGTGGAGTCCCACTCACAGCACCCTATAGCTCAGGCGATAGTGGAATCTTCTTCTGAGATACTAAAGGTAAATAATTTCAATTCGATAACCGGTAAAGGTGCACAAGGAGTGGTGGAAAATCACCTGGTCAAGGTTGTCAGTCCTGGATATCTTGAAGAAAACAACATCGAGCCACTTTCTAATGCAGTCTCGCCATTAATTGAAAAAGGAACAACCGTTATTTACGTTCTCGTTGATGACAAGGCAGAAGGAGCGATCGCTCTCTCCGATATTATCCGTCCTGAGTCAAAAGATGCGATCCACAGGCTGAAAGAGATGGGCGTAAACCCTATGATGATTACTGGTGATAACAGAAAAGTGGCTCAATGGGTAGCAGAGCAAACCGGCCTGACCGAATACTTTGCGGAGGTGCTTCCTCAGGACAAGGTAAATAAAGTAAAAGAGGTTCAGGCAGGTGGAAATATCACGGCCATGGCCGGTGATGGTATCAACGACGCTCCTGCACTGGCTCAGGCAGATGTTGGAATCGCAATCGGTGCAGGTACCGATATCGCAGCAGAGACTGCGGATATCATTCTGGTCAGAAGCAACCTGTCAGATGTGGTTTCTGCCATTGAACTGGCCAGAAAGACTTACCGCAAAATGGTTCAGAATCTCTGGTGGGCCACCGGTTATAATGCGGTGGCCATTCCACTGGCTGCAGGGGTTTTGTATAGTTGGGGGATTCTACTCAGTCCTGCACTTGGAGCGGCGCTTATGTCTGTGAGCACGGTTATCGTGGCGATGAATGCCAGGTTATTGAAGAAGGAGGAGAAGAGGGAAAGAATATCGAATATCGAATAACGAATATCGAAGTAAGGGAAAAGAAAAAGCAGAATATCGAATATTGAATAACGAAGTAAGGGAAAATGAAAATGCAGAATATCGAATGCTTGTAATCTAATAAAGAAGGATCGTAGAATATTCCTAACCCCATCAGGGTGCAGTTTACTCCGGTTATAGCAGACATTTTTTGGAGTAAACTCCTGGCGCACTTTCTGTTGGGGTGAACAGATTTATGGTTCTGTTTGGGGATATTAGATATCCGACACGTATTCCCCTGCTCCGCTTCTTAAAATTCACCAGGTAAGATTACTTTTTGCCTAAATACATGGTCATTGAACTCATCAATCCCCAATCGACATTATTGATTTCTGTTTTAGTAATTGTTTCGAGTTTATTGTCGTATTGTGCATACTTTTCGATAGAGTGTTCCAGGTCGATTACATGACTCTGGATGTCATCTCCGCTCCATTGCTTACCAAAGGCATAGTATGAAAAATCTTGATCCAACACGATCATATCAATTAGTAGTGAACGCGTTTCGATCAGAACAGCATTCACTAAAATATCATCTCCATTACTGTTTTTAACCCGTGCACCATTGGGTGTTATTGTCTGCTTGTTCTGTTTAATTGAGACATCGTAGAGAACATTGCCTTTGTATTTTCCCTGAACCGTTAACCTGCATGAATCGTAACTGCTGCCCTCTTCATCAAAGCCGCCTGGTACAACAGCCCCAAATACCTTTTCAGATATTATGGAGAATGTACCATCGTTTTTAAACTCCGACTCTATAGATCGAGTCGATTGGTCGGAAAGAAATCCTACTTCAAATATATTGTCTTTTTTTCCATCACTATAGCTGAATGCATCTCCAGATGATAATAAAGTGAATTGCATATATTGAAAAGCGTCAATTTTAACATCTTCGACTTCTTCGACATTGGACATTACCAGATTGACTGTTGCATTGCCGCTAGTAGATTTGTTAATTATGAGGATATAATTCTTATCGTTCTTTTTTGCTAAAGTAGATATTACACCAGTATTAGTTATCGGAACAAATCCTGTGAATTTCTCATTCGGCTTATCGTATTCACATAAATAGATTTCCTTATCTAATGAGAAACGCTTCTTTATTTCAGTTTTTAATGTATCTGTGCCACCGTTTTTAAGTGTAATCATTTTTACTGCAAGATAAGGCACAGTAATACTTTTCTCTTCTGTTTTACTTTGCCCGTTTCGTTCGATAGTTTCATTAAAAGATGGATTCATCTCAAGATGAGCTACTCCACCTGTTAACACAGTCAAATTCTGGTTACCCTTTTCAAAAAGGTATCTTACATAATCAGCATACTCTTTTCCTATATCAGATGAAAGTTGAGACTTGATTTGCTCGTCTAAAACGATGCGATATATGGAATTGGATGATCCCCCCACTTTTAGAATTGAAGCAATATTAAGTTTTGATCCATTACGATGCTTTGAGAGATAATTGAAAAAACAACCAGCCAGATACCAGTTGGGATCTGCGTTACAGTCATCCCAGGATTTGCTGAGATTCTCTATTAATGTAGCAAAACTTTCTATAGAATAGATCTCTGATTCACAATAAACAAGTTTATCTCCCCAAACCAGCCTGTCCGCCTGGGTCGCAAGCGCTTCAAGCCACCACTGACCGATTGATGCATTATTCATCACATAATAGTAGTCCTGAATAAAATGAAGATACTCATGAGCGGCAGTGGATCGAAGTATCTGCCGTTTAGTGATGCCAGACATATTACTAGGTAGAGTAACAGAATTATTAATGTAAATTGATCCACTAACAGTACCATACTGACCATCACTGCCTTCCATGTATTTTACATAAACGGTTACGGTCTCATCTGGTTTTGGTGCTTTCAAGGAGTCCGGGCTTGCAGCTAATATTTCCCTTACTTCTTTTATTGTAAATGCAATATCCTGAACATATACCGGAGCCCATAATGGATCTGATGTTGGAATATGATAAGGTTGATCCGAAACCTCTCCATAATCGGAAGGGCTCATTACTGCATGTTTACCGCTAAGGGTATAGTAAACTTCTACTCCTTTTGCCCCGGTAAATTTATATGTATATCCTCCAGATGTAATAATTTCCAATACGCCAAGGCGAGTGAGGTGATTTGTTGTAAATGTGAAAGATCCATTTTGAACAACTCTTGAATCAAAGGGAACCCAGGTTCTGCTGACTTCATCATAGTATGCAGCTTTTAGCGAATCGATATTTTCCACCTTACTCATATCGAATGGAATGGTTATCGTTAATGGTGGATTAAACGTGTTACCAAAACTTAAGTTTACATCATAACAGTTCAGTATTTTAATTCCATCGCTGCTATCTACTTCCCAGGGTCTATTAACTTGTACTCTAAACGGTGATACTGTAAGTCCCTGAGGAATAATTAATGAGAAGCCATCATTACCTGTAATTACAGCACTCTGAGCAGAAACCGAAACCGTTGTATCGATAAAAAATTCCACTGGTCTAACTATTTTATCTTTATCATCATCCTCATTCTTGTCTATACCAATTGCCTCCTCAATGATATTACAGCTCATTAAAAACATTAGTGACATTATTACCGGGATCAGGCATTTAACAATCATTTAACAATCCTTCTATAATCCTTTTAACAAAAATGATTCTGATGAATTGTTATTATATAATGTTTTTTAAATAATTCCATAAACATTTTTACACGTTCAGTGCAAGTGCTTGATTCTACGACTTTTTCGATGCTCTGCATGCAACATATCAAATACTTCATATTTCTTTTTGTCTATTTTTTGAAATCCAGGTTTTCCAAAGTAGAATACTATCGTGTTAAGGAAAGCAGGAATAGAATATCAAATATCAAATGCAGAAGAAAGAATAGTAAAGAAAATAAAACAGAAGGAGAAAGCGGGAAATTCAAATGCGAAACAGAATATAATTCCGTATTTAATCTTACTCGAAAGTCTATTGGTATGGAGTCGAATCTATGCTTTTTATCCTGATTC
>JAAYPC010000008.1 GCA_012519985.1 Fibrobacter sp. | reverse complement strand
TCTCCGGTATGCCATATATACCAGCAAAAAGCCGTATGTTCTCCCATACCTTGAGGTCTTCATACATTGAGAACTTCTGACTCATATAACCGATACGGGATTTGATTTTTTCAGGTTCTCTTGCTATATCGTAACCTGCTACAGTTCCTTTTCCGGAAGTTGGTTTACTCAATCCGCAGAGCATCCGCATCGCAGTCGTTTTTCCTGCTCCATTTGCACCAAGAAAACCAAAAATTTCACCCTTGGACACTGAAAATGAGATATGATCAACGGCAGTGAAATTACCGAACTTTTTTGTGAGGTTGTCTACTTCAATTACATTCATTGCAAATATTACCTGTTGGAGATGTCCATAAAACAATCCTCAATACCTGCTTCGATCGCTGCTACCTTGACCCCGGAGTGGCCTTGACTGACTAATGCAGCAATCATTTCATTTTCAGATAATACGCTCTTATCAACAGTTACATGATGAGTATCGCCGAAAGCAAAGCATGTTTTAATCCCCGGTATCTTTCGCAAGTCAGAAAGCAGTTGAGACATTCTATCACCACGCACTGCCCACAATGGTTTGGTAAATCCACGGATAATGCTCGAAGGAGTATCAATTTTCAGAAGACATCCGTTCTGCATGAATGCGATACGATCGCACAGCCCTGCTTCATCCATATACGGAGTTGAAACCAGGATGCTAATCCCCTGATTCTTAAGCCGTTTCAGCATCTCCCAAAACTCTCTTCGGGACACAGGGTCAACGCCAGTAGTGGGCTCATCAAGAAAAAGTACAGTCGGTTTATGTATCAATGCGCAACATAAGGCAAGTTTCTGCTTCATGCCACCGGAGAGTTTTCCGGCAGGCCGTTTTTTAAAAGGTTCGAGGTGCTGATAAATATCTTTGACCAGATAATAATTCTCTTTGACTGTGGTACCAAAAACAGTTGCGAAAATCTGCAGATTTTCTTCAACAGTAAGGTCCTGATACAGAGAAAAACGGCCGGGCATATAGCCTATCCTCTTGCGGATCTGGTCGATTTGTTTGACAATATCATATCCATCAACTAATGCAGTTCCACTGGTGGGTACAAGTAATGTCACAAGCAGCCTAAACAGCGTGGTTTTCCCGGCACCGTCAGCACCGATGATCCCGAAGAGCTCGCCGGGCTGTGCTTCAAAGCTCACCGATTCTACAGCGCGAAGATTGCCGTAAGATTTACACAGTTTATCTGCAGTAACTGCCTTCATTTTTCCTCTATTTCTATACCGCCATACATTCCGATTTTGATGTATCCATCGTTGGGAACAGCTACCTTTACTGCATAAACCAGGTTTGCACGCTCATCACGTGTCTGAATCGTTTTAGGAGTAAATTCCGACTTGCTTGATATCCACGATATTGTCCCCTGATACTCTCTATATCCCTTATCTCCATAATCAGCTTTAACCTTCACCTTCTGACCAAGCTTTAATTGTGTTAATTGTCCGGAAGTTACGTAGGCGCGCAGAATCATATTTTTTGTATCTGCGATTTTATAAAGAGCTTTACCGGGTGCGGCTATTTCACTCTGCTGAGCATATTTTGTCAGCACTGTACCGTTAATAGGATTGACAATCCGGCATTTTTGCAGAAGATCTTCAACCTGGGCTATTTGTATCTCCAGAGCTGAGCTTTCTTCACTAATACCTTTATTGGTGATAGAAAGTGAAGATTTCTGGGCCTCGAGCTGCCTGTTAAGCACAGCAATCTGAGCATTGATATCATCAAGCTGCTTTTTGTTTGCAGCATTTGCCTTAAGCAGACTTTCTATCCGGTTTTTTTCTACTTTCGCTGCAGAAATTTGTTCAGTAATTGCGGCGATCTGGGTGTTAATATCCGGTCGTCTGCTCTGTATTGCTTTAACATTTGCAATTAACTGCATCTTTCGCAAATAAAGCTGTACGGTATCAATGAACCCAACCATTTCACCAGCCTTTATTTCCTGTCCTTCCTGGACAGAAAAATCATGGATCTTTCCGGAACTTTCGGATGATACAATCACTTCAGTTGCTTCAAATACCCCTGATGCATCAAAATCACTTTTATTGTTATTGCATGAGACCAGAAGAATGGTTGAACTGAATCCTGTCAGAACATTTCGCAAGCGTTTCATAACCGCCCCTGATTGTTTATTGTATTTTTAAGGTTGTATATCGATATCAGCAGTTGTATTTCGTGAAGCGATTTTTTCTGAATCGCTAAATTTACTGCATTTATATCTTTTATCAGATCAGTGACACTTATCGTTCCATTTTCCACTCTGGCCTCAGAAGCCTTCTTTACATTGTTACGAAGTGCAATGATTTCATCATCAGTTTTTATAAGCTCCCGGTATTTATCTATTTCATTTTTTTGCTGTATCGTCTGGAGTTTAGTGTTAAATAGAAATGTTTCCTTCTCCTTTTGAAGTAGTCCAATATTATTCTCTATTTTTGCATAATTGTTTTTTAAAGAATACAATCCACCCAGATCCCAAGATAGCCGGATGCCTCCAACCATCCAGTTAGAAAAATCATTTTCAAACTGGTTTATACCAGGGCGGCCCAAAAGGCCCTGGCCGAACAGGCTTACTTTAGGTAGAACACTTGAAGAAATCGCATTTTTCTGATTTACGAGCAGATTATTTTGCGCTTCGAAAAACTCAATTTCAGGACGTCGTATACTGTTGTCATCAATGATCAGGCTGTTATAATCAGGTTTGATAAGAGTTACATCATCAGTAAGTGGTTCGCCAATCATTTCGGAAAGTGTTTCCCGACAGGTGCGCAGTGCAACAGACAACTCGGTTCTGTTTTGATCGGCATTCAACTGTTCTACTTTGATAAGGTCCAGATCAGCCTGGTTTGCCAACCCATTCTGCTTCAAAGATAAATAGCGCTGGTAATTGGTCTGAAGCTCTTCCTGAAAGATTGCGTTCTGTTTCAGTTGTTCTTCAGTCAATAATATGCCGAAAAAAAGTTTGTTGATCCGCTCATTCAGGGCATACAAGTCAACAGCAAGCTTGCTCTTATCTACTTGTGAGGATGCTGCTGAGATCCGTTTCTGAGAGCGTGTGACTCCGCCATCCCATATCATCTGGTTTACTTCAATGG
>JAAYPC010000361.1 GCA_012519985.1 Fibrobacter sp. | reverse complement strand
TCTGATCCATGCAGCCCGCAGTCTAATCCATGTGGTCCGCGGTCTAATCCATGCAGCCCGCACTGCTTAAACAGAGAATAAATGTGATCACTTTATTCCAACATCTGATTATAGTGAAAAATTCTGGTAATAGAAGTCGATGTGGTCTGATGTTTATAAAATGGAGAGATCAATAATAAAGATGGCGATTCAGATGATGCGTCGATTAAGGATTCAGAAATTATAGGATAGTTCAACCCAGTCCGTTTACCAGCATTTCAGCTTATGTATCTGGGTAATCTCATCTGAATTTGCTATAGTAGTGTGGTCTGAACCTAAATGCGCTATGTATTATTTTTTCTTCGAAACTTCACGATCTTTTTATCATCAGCCACTTCCTGCGAAACCATTTCCTCTTTTGGTCGTTCCGTTTTTTTCCCCAGTGCATCTTGTACATTTCCGGTGCTTATCTTGATTATTCTGATTTCTCGGGAGCGATCAGCATTCTGAAAACTGCCTTTTACTACATGGGGTGGCTGAAGTTTTAATACCTGCGTTACCGGGGGAAATGTGACAAGGCTGGCAAAATGCATCCAAAGCCATTTTCCCTGAGGTTTTGCTTCTTCATCGATGCTGTAACCGATACAGATTCCGTAACCGTTAAATGACCAGTCTTGCTCTTCGGATGTGGTCTGGTTTTGTGAGAGGGAACGACTGAGCAGGCAGAACAGATCGCCTTCGAAGGGAAAATCGATGGCTTCATTGAGAGGAATGTAGCGGGATGCCAAATCCAAAATTTCTTCTTTGGATAAGCCCATAGGTAACCTCGCTTGTTGTTATGGTATATTTGCCGCCAGAAGAGTTATACATGACTCAGGGTCGTTTGTTCAAAATAGGAGACGTACAGTAAAGTATCAAGACCTTTCTTTGGGGCATCAGGCAGATGTGAAAATGGTGCCCATTTATCTTCTGATGCGATAAAAGGATACTGATTTTTATACATTTACTCCTTTAATTATGCTAAAATCAACCTTAGATCTTTGTTTTATGGAGAAGTTTAACTTAAACGGCTCAAAATAACCGGTTATGAAAAAGCTCGTATTTTCGGGACTTTTCTGTATCACTGCAGGATTATTGATACATTGCACAGAGATGGTTTCAAATACAAGATGTAATCCGACAGTGGTATTCAGCGGGTATATAAACGGTGATTACCTGTGTTTAAACGGTAACTGCACCTGGGAGAATCAATGCAGGTTCGATGAGGATACACTGGAGATGTACTTTTATTCAGAGGATTTTCAGGAGATAAACAATATCTGGAAAGGTGATTTTTTCAGACTTCTTATTTTCCCCGGTGATGGTCAGCTAATCGGAACAGAAAGAGTATTGTTCCACATGGCCCGCTATCATGAAAAAAACTCTTCCTATACAGTGAGGCCCGCTGATACGCTTTTTGGTCGTTCGGTGGCAAAGATGCGAATGCAGACTGTTGGAAGGAACTCATCAGAAGAGGTACTGCTTGATAACATATATATCAGATGTCCGCCGGAGTCCGGAACTTATGGTGAAACTTTGGAGATAAAAGAAGGAAAAATTCAGGGGGTTATTCAATAGAGATGAAACCAGGGCTGTTTTTTTTAATATTGTATCCGATGATAACTCTGTGGGCCACAGATCCGGGTGGGTTTAATGATGCTCCATGGGGCTCTTCGCAGGAGCAGGTAAGAAAGATAATTAATCCTGTTCAATGGCTCAGTGATCCTTCTGCAGCAAGATTTCCTGCAGATCTTAAGATTACCGTTTACAGAACTAATGCTGAAATTGCAGGAAACAGGGCAATTGTAAGATATTACTTTCATGAGGACAGTTTTTTTCAGGCAACTGTATTTTTTGATTTTGAAGATTTGAAATCTTATGATTTCAATTACAATGTGTTTCGTAGTGTAAATGAGTATTATACGGTAATCAGAAGTCGTACACTGGTGTTTGTTCACGATATCTACGATTTGCTGAAAAAGAAATACGGAATGAAAGAACCGGTTTTTAAAGGGCTTGATCCCAGAACGGTGTTTGTAAAACTGGATTCCTATGTCAGAAAAGAGAGATGGAATCTCAGATATCATCCTTACGATTACTACCTTAAAATAAACACCTCAGCTTATGCGGAATGGGATTTCCCAAAGACAAGGGTAATTTTTTCCATAAACATTTCAGCTTCGGATAAACGCTTTGATTATACCCTTTCGCTTTCATCTCTGAAAATGGAAGATGCCATAAAGAAGAAGATGGATCGGTTGAGAATGAAGGGGCTTTAGACTGCTTTTCACAGAGATCTTCTGCAGACTTCCCACAGATGTATATTTATCGATTCATAATAAAGGTGCCGATAAGATGGAATTCATGAATTGATGCTGCAGAACAAATCAATCCGATCTCAGTTTAGCTGTTCCAGTGTATATGTGTTTTTGGGAAAATCGGTTCGCTATTCGCTTCTATATGGAACGCAGATTTTATTAATCAATCTGTTGCTTCCTTCCGATTTTGGTCTGATGCGATATGTGACACTTTTAGTGGGCATGGCCAGTCTGATAAATGAGATGGGGCTTACCACAGCGATTGTTCAGAAACAGGATATCAGCAGTAAGGAGATTGCTGGTTGCTTTACTGCTAGTTTGATTTGGGGCGTTCTGCTTTATATTACCATCTTTTGCGCAGCTCCATTTACAGGAGCATTTTTTAAAAACAATGAATTGACAAGTTTGCTGAGGGTCGGATCGCTGGTGGTTCCGATCTCTTCGGCTTGTTCTGTTCCAAGAGCACTTCTTCAGAAGCAGATTCGCTTTGGGGCGCTGGCCTTCATAGAAGCTTCTTCCGCAGTGGCTTCATCGACACTGATGATTTTTATGGCAGTTAAAGGTTATGGTGTCTGGTCGCTGGTTATCGGATCTTTAGTTCAGGAAGTGATTGCTTTAATCTTATTGATGTCTTTGGTCAGGGTTCCAGGAATTCATTTTCATGCATTGATAAACTCGGGCAAGATCCTAAAAACGGGTTTTGGCCTGGTGTTTCTGCGCATCGCAGACTACCTGAGATTCAGTATGCCATTTGTTATCATTGGCAAATTGATTGATGAGGAGATGCTGGGATTGTTCAGTTTTTCTTATGACATATCTGTTCTTCCGTATGTGGTAATAAATGCCATTCTAGGGAATATTGCGGTAACTATCTTTTCTCAATTGCAGAATGACAAGTCCAGAACAGAAAGTGGTTTTTCACAACTTACATTTGTCGTTTCTTCATTAGGTATTCCGGTGTTGCTTTCTATGAGTCTGTTATCTGAGGAGGTAGTGAGTACCATCTGTTTTTTTCGGAACAATACTATTTGGATGAAAGCGGTGCCCCTTATGCGCTGGTTAACACTGATGGGGATATTTCATTGTATATCGGCATTTCCGGGGACTATCTGGATATCCAATAAAAAGATAATTCCTTCTATTTTATGGAGTCTGGCAATGCTTTTGTCCACTGTGGTCGCAGTCTTTTCTGGAGTAAGCTGGGGGGCAGAAGGTATTGCAGTGGCGATGTTAATCAGAGCTGCTGTGATTTTTCCGATATATACACACGTTAATTACAGGATAATCGGAATCCGCGAGAAAGTTTACTTCCGATCGATATATCCGGCATTTGCCGGCAGTCTTTTGATGATCATACCGATAATTATCATTCAAAAGCTGATTCCCGGAATATCTCTTGTCCGCAGTATCTCGGTGCTTCTGGTTTCCGCTTTAATTGGTGGAACAGTGTATGTGATATGTTTGCGATTCTTTTCAGGACCTTTATTCACTCCCTTTACAGACATGCTGGACAATCTGAGACAGAGGATTTTTCTTTTCAATCGATGATCAGTATTGAAATGCTCAGAATTTCGGTGGGTATTGCTCAAAATAAAAAGCTGAATCCCAGCAAAAGATCGTTTCCCCAGATATTTACATCATCGAAATACAGTTTTCCCCTATAAATGGCCCTAAGCTGTACCCTTTGCCAAACCTGATAATAAAGCCCGCTGGTAATGCCCCATATCGCAACAGCGTCACTGAAAGATCCAATATGCAGATGTTTGAATCCCATAATAGAGCCAAGTGGAATTTGAAAGTCCCTGTAAACCGGAAAACGGTATTCTGCTCCCAGATAGATGCTGCTGTTAAAGGAGCGGTTTCTGTACTGCTGCTCTCCGGAAATGTTTATGTTAACTGATGGCGTAAGATTGTATCCCAGATTTTCAGTCAGAACTGCATTTATACTTTTGTTAAATGTGCTAAGTGAGAATGCTCCACCGGTTTCAAACCGGTAAAAAATGTTTTCCGGGTATGACAAGGATGTCAGAGAAAGAAGAAGAATAAGAAACAAGGTTTTATCTGTCATGCCAGTATTTCCTGATAATTTGTTCGGCCTCTTTGCCTTCAGGTGTATAATCATTACTGGAGTCGTTCCAGGGGTTGTTTAATTCCCAATGCCAGAAGAATATCCCTTTTATATTAGTAAACGCTTCTGCCTGACAAAGAAGAGCTTCATAGGATTTCGCCTGCTCCCGTTGGGAGATGCTGCCGCCTCTGCTCCAGTCTCCCGGATTGATGGCACATCCTTCTCTGCTGTAAAAACCGCACTCGGTAATGAAAACCGGTTTGCCTTTTCCTGAAGCGAAGTTATTAATATGGGTCAACCAGTAATTCCAGCTTTCGGTCAATTCCGATTCGGTGCAGTTATTATTATTGCACAGGTTGTAGTAGGCATTAATTCCAATTATATCAACATGCTGCCAGATATCTGTTTTCAGAAAGTGGTCAAAGGAAGAGGAATAGATGAGAGCTCCCTGATAATTGTTCCTTATCTCTTGTATAAGCCTGAGAAAGAGGGGAGAGTCTGCAATGTTGTCAATCTCTGTTCCGATTACCAGATGTGATAGATTGTATTTGTTTGAGAGTTTTACATAACGGTAGAGGATATCCCGGTAACAATCGATCCAGATCTGGAGGTTGGCGGGCTTAATCTGATAGCGGGGCTTTCCGTTTTCCAGGTCGATATGCGGTTTGAGAATGACATTAAATCCCTGTTGCTGGCTGGAAATAATGATGGATTCAAGAACACTGTCTTCTAATGTTTCTGCAGTGGCTTTGATAGTGTCGGAGAACTGGTCACTGCAGTAATGAAAGGATATAAGAAACACTGTGTTGATTCCAAGTGAGCTCATTTGCCTGAGATCACTTCTGAACTCATCGGGCTTGTAAATATTTCTGGTGCTTTTCTGGAAAAAAATGTTAATGCCCTTGAAATAATGCTGGTTATAGCCAGTAATGTTCAGATTACATTTGTTGAGAGCCAAAAAAAACAATAAAAATGGTAATGTGTTATGGCTGGTTGTACATATTCTGTGCAGAAACGCTTTAGTTCTGGTCATTTAAAAAGTTCGATTTAGCTTATAGATGGTGTTCATCGGCATATTAATTGCGGGCTATAATAGTTACCTTCTAACTCAGTTCATTTAAGGAATATAGATAAATCATGCTTCGTGCGCATGTGGATTTTTCAAGAAAACTTCGTGACTGGGATGGCTTTGGGGTCTGTTTTACGGATAAAGCAACAGTTGACCCAGAGGAGTATTTTACTCTCAACGAACATCACCAGCGATTTCTTCAAGAGTTTTTCGGTTCTAATGGCTTGCGAATGGGTATTGTAAAGATGTTTATAGACCCATTCCGATTAAATTACTGCCAACAGGATAGTGATGAGGATCAGATCGTAGAAGTAAATGAGTATCACTTCTACGATCTCCCTTCATTTCATGCACAACTGGCCCGTTATATACTTGAGGTGGCCAGAAATGGTGGAGTGGATCTGAAAATCATTCTTTCTGGTCTTTGCCCGCCAGCATGGATGACCCGGCAAAAGGAATTATCCGGGCGAGATCTTGATCCGGTTAACAGGATACATTACAGCCGCTACATGGTTGCCTGGGCCAGATATCTTTCTGTAACGGAAAAGTTGCCGGTGTACTGTTTATCTTTACACAGCAGGGGTGAAATGTGGCAGCTATGGGATAGTTACGGCATTCCACTGTACTCTAATACCGGAATGAATCTTTACTGGTCACCAGAGATGGTTGTGGATTTTCTGAAACTGATCCGCAGACAACTGGACCATAATGGATTAGAACATATAGGTCTTAGCCCTGGTGATACTAAAAACTGGGGTAATTTCTATGACTGGGGTTATGCTGATTTGATCTCAGAGGACCCATTGGCTCTCAAGGCAGTTTCGCTTTTAACTTCAAATGCCAATCTTTCCGGCAATAGTAATGATTTCTGCAGTACCGGCATAGACCTGATTCATGAAAAAAGACCAGATTTGCACGCTTGGGTCACAGCCGATGAGTTAAGAAATATTCGGCCTGGCTCCATAAGTGCTTTATACAAATTGATCTATAGAACAAAGGTCAACTCGGTTATTCTCAGTACTACCATCAAAAATAAAGATAGCAGCTTCTCTCAAAGTAAGGACCTCAGTTTTCTTAAACCGGTCTGTAAAGCCGGCCAGCCAGGTATGGGGGTATGTCAGGTCGGATGCAATGGATCCGATATTTTCATTATTGGCTTTTCCAGCAACTCTACCGGTAATACCGATTCTTTCGTGTTAATTAATGATGATAAACTGGACTGGAACATGCCAATAGAAATAAGGGGTTCAGCCAGTGCTAAATTTTCGGTATATCGAACGTCGGTATCCGAAAATTTCCTCAGATTGGAAGATGTCACGGTAAAGGAAGGCAAGATACATTACCTGGCTCCAGCTAAATCGGTGAGTGGCTTTTACACAATTATTTGAAGCTGCCTTGTGATAAGGGCCACAGATACAGTATAATTATTAATGACTATATAAATCACTTCTACTCTCCTGATCATAAAAAGGAGGTACACTTGAGGGTAGTGGTTTGGAGCCGGACTATAGCTGGGGTAATCTTCTTTTTATTACTCCATTCATGTTCTCATACTAAACCTGCGATTTCCTATTCAAATAATGCAGCTTATCTGCTCTGTTCTTCAGGAAATCGCGAACTCCCTTTAACAAATGCTCAACGTTTCGGTTTTTTTTCCAGCAAACTCTGGAATGACTATGAGGAGAGCCTAAGAGATGAGATAGCTGTGTTTGGTGCTGTTCCAGGTTACATCCTCTGGTATATTCAATTTGGTGATGACTTCCCTTTGAAAATAGCAGAGCATAATAAGAGCCTGGATATATATACAGTGATAAATCATGATTTAAAGTCCGATCAGTTCTCGCCTCAGCAGAATGAGAAGATTCTGGAAGAAATAGTTAATGGTAAATGGGATGATTACTTCAGACGTTTCGCTTCCCAGGCATCAGAAATCCAGACGAAAGTATACTACAGGTTTGGTTATGAGATGAATGGGGACTGGTTTCCCTGGGGACAGAAAAAAAAGCTCTTTGTGAATGCATGGAAACGTGTGTATAAAATCTTTAAGAAAGAGCAGGTGAATAATGTACAATGGGTTTTCAGTCCTGGAGTCGTATGGGGTGAAAAGACATTTGAATCCGATATTCTTCCTTACTATCCGGGTGATGAGTATGTGGATATTGTAGCTTTGGATGGCTACAATTTTGGAGATGAGCATGATGAGTATCATCAATGGGAGTCTTTCCATAAGGTCTATGGGGGTTCCATCGCTGGTTTAATGAGTTTTAACAAACCTATGTGGATTGCAGAGATCGGATGTCCCTCAGAGCCCAGACGGCATCAGTGGCTTCGTGACTTTCTTGAATTTTTCGATAACAACAGTTGTTTTGAAGTTTTTTTCTGGTTTAATGATGATAAGGACAATGAACCAAATTTCCGCATAGATGCTGATGAAGCATCCCTGGCAGTCTTCAGGGAATGGGCTCAGCGGGTTAATCGAAATACAGGACCTACTGATGATTTGGCTGCTTTACCATTAAAATCATCTGAAAACTGACAACATTCATATCTGCCGCAAATCGGGTGTGTTTCAATCCTGTCTTTCTCTGTTGCTTCCCAATATCTATTTTGTTTCATTGCATTTTTTTAGAAAAATTTCTAATCCAAGCTTAGCTTCCAGTGACCTTATTTACAGAAGAAGAAATTAAGAAATACGCCTTTGAAGCGGTGATCGATGAGGGCAAACGGTGTTTTGCCAGAGGCAAAGTCTTAAGTCTCAGTATTATTGGAGATGGGATTATTGCCACCGTAAAAGATCAGAGTATCTGCAGAGTCGCAATAAACAGAGAAAAAGACGGGTTGAAGTTTAGTTGTACCTGTGGATTTTCCTATGGTGGTGCTTGTGGTCATGTTGTGGCTGCTATGCTTGCTGCAAATGATAAACCGGTAATACAGGTTGGTTTGGATTTTGAGAAATCGGTATGTGAGGATTATTCCGATGATTCGGAGATGTTACACATTACAGAATCTGCTCAGAGTTCTAACACCATAGTTGATCTTCAATCGGTTAAACCGGTTGGAAGGCTGTATCTTTTCGAGAGCGATTCGATGCTTATGGTCGAGTTGCGCTTTGCCTATCACAATGGGATGGTTGAATTTAACCGTCTCGACACTGCCCTTCAGAGATTGGTGGTGTCCAGTGATGGTGCTGTTTATCGGGTTAATCGCTCCAAAGCCAGAGAAACTTCACTGACTTCCACACTGGCTAATTTTGAATTAATGCAGTATCAGACCGGTATCTACACACCTTGCTGTGATCCGCGGATCTGGACTCTTCATGAATTACCTCGTTTGGCCAGAGAGGGTTTTGAAATTTATGGGCAGGAAAAACTCACCATAACTAATGCCAGGAAGTCTGTTCCGAAATTGACTGTTTCTGTTCACTCGGAACAGGGCGTGTTTGATTGTCTGGTTTCTTTAACTGTGGATGGAATCCCGGCTACATTAGCATCGTTAATCATGGCTGTCAGACAGAAGAGCCGGTTTGTACTGTTATCCGATGGGACATCCGGGGTGATTCCTGAAGAGTGGCTTGACAAATTTTCCAGTTTGTTCTCCGTTCTGGATATTGATACGTCTCAGAAAAGCATCAAGGTGAAATCATCTCATCTGTCGTTGGTTTCTTTGCTTTTTGAGATGGCAGATGAGAGAATTGCAGATTCAGAGTTTGAATCGAAAAGACGGGAACTTCAGAATTTCTCAGGTGTAGAGAAAAAAGTCCCTCCTTCAGATTTTAAAACATCAATGCGTCCCTATCAGCTTGCCGGATACGAATGGTTTTATTTCTTGAAAAAATACCATTTTGGTGGTTGTCTTGCAGATGATATGGGTCTGGGAAAAACGGTTCAAACACTGGCTTTACTGCTTAATGAAAAGCAGTTGGGGGAGG
Organism: Fibrobacter sp.; assembly: GCA_012519985.1. Lineage (GTDB taxonomy): Bacteria > Fibrobacterota > Chitinivibrionia > Chitinivibrionales > Chitinispirillaceae > JAAYPC01. The sequence continues at coordinate 3,170 of JAAYPC010000361.1, read as the reverse complement.
GGCAACCTTCACTGGTGATTGTTCCTACCACTTTGCTTTTTAACTGGCAGAGGGAATCCCAGCGCTTTGCTCCCTCTCTTGGGGTGGTCCTTTACCATGGTGCTTCCAGAGAACGTTATAAGGACATATTATGTATGTCCGATGTGGTGTTGACCTCTTATGGAACAGTATTGAGAGATATCGAGTTTCTCCAGAGAATTAATTTCCATTATGTTATCCTGGATGAAGCACAGATGATAAAAAATCCTGCATCACAAATAAGAAACGCTCTGGATCACCTTAAAGGCAGATTTCGTTTGGCATTGAGTGGTACTCCTGTTGAGAATAATCTCACCGAACTCTGGTCTCTTTTCTCATTCATTAATCCCGGGATGTTGGGTTCATACAGCAATTTTTCCCGTAACTTTATCCGTCCTATCGAAAAAGAATTAAACGAAAATGCTGTTGGGGTTTTGAGAAAAATGATTTTTCCCTTCATTTTAAGAAGGACAAAGCAACAGGTAGCAAAGGAGTTGCCTCCCAAAAACGAGATCATTCTCTATGCAGAAATGCTTCCTCAGCAGAAAACTCTTTATGAAATTACCAGAGATACATACCGGGGCAAGATAAAGAACTCTATAGATAATCAGGGAATAGAGCGGTGCAGGTTTCAGATTCTGGAAGGTTTGCTGCGATTACGTCAGATTTGCTGTCATCCCAGGCTCTTCGATACTGGCTTCAGTGGGGACTCTGGTAAATTTCAACTTGTTCAGCAGAGCATTCAAGAGGTGGTGGCTGAAGGGCACAGGGTTCTAGTGTTTTCTCAGTTTGTTAAAGCACTGGAATTGTTGAGACAAAGGATCAGGGAATCTGGTATAAGCAGCGAAATTTTAACCGGTGCTACACGTGATCGACAGGCAGTAGTAGATCGTTTTCAGAAAAAAGGTGGGGCTCAGGTATTTTTAATAAGTCTAAAAGCTGGTGGTACTGGATTAAATCTTACTTGTGCTGATTATGTGATGCATATAGATCCATGGTGGAATCCCAGTGCAGAGAATCAGGCCTCAGACAGAGCCTACCGAATAGGACAGACCAGGACTGTTTTTATCTATAAAATGATAACCAAAGACTCCATAGAGGAGCACATCCTCCAACTTCAGCAACAAAAAAAGAATCTGATGCAGAGCGTTATAACAACAGAAGGTTCATTTTTTAAAAATCTTAGCAAAGAGGATGTGCTATCGTTATTTTGCTGACTAAAAGTAGCAATAATGCAACATATCATCATAGAGTAGCAAAATAGCTACTTGTCATTAAATTCCAATAAAAGCATTTCTATTGAAAATCAGGGTTTTAAGAAAAATCGAATTTGGGCATGCAAATTGCTCCATTTATACGGCAACCAGGAGGGCCGTTTAACTCTGTTTAACACACCTGCCTTACAGAGATGAAATGAGCTGGTGGACGGGTAACCTCTCACCCGTCCTTTCTTCTGTTTTAATAAGAAATTCTTGTCTGGTTAAAGTGACCAGACTTAATGGAGGGACTTGCTTCGCCCCCTTTTTTTACCCCAGAGCATTTGATCTTGCTTCCCGAGTTCTCATTCAGGAAGCGGATCAAGGAAGGAATTTTAGCTGTAGTTCATTCTCCTTACCGTTCCTCCATCGATGATGAAGTTTTGTCCGGTGATATATAAATTGCTCTCTGCAAGAAAAAGTACCATAGAGGCTATGTCGTAAGGAGTCCCAATCCTTTGCAGTGGTTGTAATGCTTTATCCATTCTGGTATGTTCCGGAACGATTCTGTTCTTAATTTTTTTCCAGTCCCTCACCTCAATCCATCCAGGCGAAATGCAGTTAACCTTTATTTTTGGCGCAAGACTTATAGCCAGGGCATGAGTCAGGGAGAGCAGCGCACCTTTGGAGGCAGAATATGCTTCTGTGTTTGGTTCTGACATCAACGCTCTGGTAGAGCTAATATTAATAATCGAACCATTGTTTATGGATAGGTGAGAAGCTGCATATTTGGAACAAAGAAAGGCTCCGGTAAGATTAGTAGCGATTGTGTTATTCCACTCTGACAGAGTAAGTGACTCTATCGGCTTTTTTTCAAATATTGCTGCATTGTTTATCAGAAGATGGATATTTCCGAATCTGTTGATGGTTTCATTGATGGTGAATATTACCGATGGTTCGTTTCGGATATCGGTTTGAATAAAATACACTGAGCCAAAATCATGCAATTCTTTCTCAGTTTCCTTTCCTGCTTCGGAGTCGATTTCGGCAATTATTACCCCGTATCCCTTCTTTAGCAACTCCAGAGCTATCCCTTTGCCTATTCCCTGTCCACCACCGGTAATAATTGCTGCCTTTTTATCTGTTATCATGATTCTCCCCGTAGAAAAAAATCTTACCTTTTTTCTACGGGCGAATTTTATGCCAGAAAAACTGTTTTGCAGTAGTAAGCGGTTTAAAAAGTGCTCTCTCTTAATAACCTAATGGGTTTGGAGAGGTAAATTTTGGCATTATGACTTTTACCGGAACCGTATAGGTGTGAAACATGTCCTTGAGAAACACTGATAATTTTATCTCATATTCGCCTTCCAACTGAAAGCGGAATACATTGGAATCGGAGCCCATTGTGGGTCCTCCTCTGGGGAAATCCCAATAGTAGAAGGCATCCTTGTAGTCTTCAGGAGCATTTTCCAGCTTGAAATAGACTTCCTGAAAGGTAAATGCAGGAACCGGATATGCTGTAAGGATTGGTTTATTTCCATTATCTCCGGTTACAATAACGGTATCCGAGATGGTATCTGTACCCCATTTGTCATCATAGGCTATTACAGTAACCGGATATTTGCCGGCATACCAATATGTAAATACAAATTCGGAAGAGGAAAAAAACTCGTGGCCGGTTCCCATTATCCATTTAAAATGCAGAAATTCGCCATCACTGTCACTGGCTGCCACTGAGAAATGGACCTCCAGTGGGGCGTCACCCGTTTTTGGTGTTATGGTCAGACTGCTGATCTGAGGAGGTTTATTAGCTAAAGGGTTAATCATTACATAGATACTGGCTGTGTCGAAGGCGCCTTGGTCATCTTCCACTTTCGCACTTACTTTGTATACTCCCGGATTTATAAACAGGTGAGAGGATTCGGTCGTCCACTGTGGAGGAAATTGATCACCGTA
>JAAYPC010000360.1 GCA_012519985.1 Fibrobacter sp. | reverse complement strand
TGAGAACCCCTTATTTGATAAATCATAGAAACCATCTAACATTGCAATAGCAGTGCCTTTGATTCCAAGCCGCTGGTTTTCAAAACCAAACTGCAAATCAATATCGTCAATTGGATACATTCCATATTTGATTTTTTTAACCGCTATTTTTCCCTCTGCCCCGGGCTGCTTGTAGGTACCTTGTGCATGAATCGAGACTGATGCAGTTCCGCAAAGCGAATCTATGGCTTTTGACAGTTGTGGAATGGATGCAAGTTCGATAATACTGCTGGAAAGCCTGAGATCAAATGAATCTTTAACAGATGCCCATCCGGTTACAGAGAGAGATGCACCCGGAAAGAGGGAAATTTCAAGTGGTTCGATCAGCACCCGTTGTTGTTCCAGATTAGCATCCAGACTAACCCGTTCTATGGTTTGTCCTGCAGCAGCAATGTCTTCAGCTTTAATACCAACACGCCCATGCAAATCGGATATAGTTCCTCTGACTGCACCCTCAATTTCAATGCAGGCAGTTACAGAATCGATGAAATCTTCAACAAAGATCCCTGGAGCAGCAACTGAGCAATCGAATGCGATTTTTTGCACATCCACAGGAGCTCCGTTATCTAACACACGGGCATTTCCTTTTACATAAATCCGGGATTTCCCCAGCGCGACATCCAGCTTATTCACAGTTGCAATGCCGCTGCTGTCAAGCTGAGCAGCAAGCCCTATCTCGCCTGCCGGCATCGCTTTATACACTATCGAATCGGCTTTTAGATCGAGCTGTGCCTCTGGATGTCTGATATCACCACCAACACGGCCAGACAACCGCACCCTTCCTTCGAGACTGTCAAAAGGAAAAACGCAGTCAAGTAAAGCTGCAATTGAAGGCACATTTACATCCAGTATACCATTAACAGCTCCGGAAGGAATATGGTAGGATCCGGAAAGTGCCAACTCTGTCTCACCGAATGCCGCATTAAACCGGCTCACCTGAGCTTCTCCATCTTTTACCGTAGCAGAACATGCGACTGTCGCATTCAGAGGTTGCTTTAAAGAGTCAAGTCGAAACGATTCAATGCCCGCATTCATCGCTACATCTGCAGTAATCGAATCAGGGGTTACCCCTTTTCCATTTAACAATAAGCTGACATTTGCAGATCCGGACATGCCTTTCATCAGTGAATCGAGCAGAATCCGCTCTGCTTTAACTTCCATTTGATAGGCAAGCTCCTGTAAAGAGCCCTGTTTCCCGGTAAATCCATCCAGAAAAAATCTGCGTGCATCCACATTTCCATTTATGGCTACACTTCCTGCACCTGCATCGATTGAGAGCGGTGCAATATGCACTACACGGTCCTGCAGGTCAGTTGCACAATAAAGCGAATCGATTTTGTATCCTGCGATATTGGCCCCTCTGCTGAGGATAAAGAGCCTGGCCTTGTCTGGATTGCCTATTCTGCCCGAGAATTCGGCATTTATTGCGGTAGCACCATCGAGCACCAAATCATTTCCGATGATTGCAGAAACTTCCAAAAGTGCAATGTTGGCAGCAAGCACAGCATGAATCAGCGGATCGGTAAACGGTGCTTTAGCACTCCCCTTTATAGAAAACGACGAACCCGCAGTTCGCCCGGACACCATAACGGTATCGAGGTTCATTTCATGCATTCTTGCTGAAAAAAGAAGCTCATATAAGTTTATTGGGCCATTTTTTAAACCCAAACTGAGTGAATCGAAGCTTACTTCCAAATCGGCCGAAAGAGTCCGACTCTGACCACTCGCCTTGATAGAAAGACCATGTGCACCAACACTGATGTTTTGGTGTCCGGCAGCAAAATGAATATCTCCATTGAGGATACTCAGTTTTTGAATATCGATAGCCATGGGCAATGCGAAACTGTCTGCAGGAGGCGATTTGCTTTCCTCCTCAGATTTGGACTGTTTGCTCCCATCGCTGAGTGCTTTCAGAAGCGAAATTGATCCTGCTGAATCGATATCGAGCACGACACGTGGGTACTCTATCGAAGCGTTTCGAACAAGAACTTTTTTTCGCAGAAGCGCCAAGCTGGATACATTCAGGTATAAACGCTGTATACCTGCCAGTTCTTTTCCCGAAGAATCGGCAAGCACAAAATCATTAATTTCAATCTTGATAGCCAGAGGGGAGATTGCTATGCGCTTAATAGCGAATTTTCCTGGAATGGCTTTGTTGATCTGGTCGATGAGAGCCTGATGTACAGTATTGGAACGCGACACCAGTGCTACGGCTCCGATCAAAACAAGTACTACTACTGTTGCAGTAATCGCGAGGAACAATAAAAAGCGCTTCATAAAGATTGACCTGTGAGGTACATCAGTGAGTTTTCCCGGTTCTTTCCGCCTTAGTATCTGTCATTCAAATTGAGTTTACGTTCCAATTTGTCATTTCGATGAGTCTTCGAGGAGAAATCTTCTCACCCCTCCTTTTCGACCTTCTTCTTTAAACATTCCTTAATTGGAAGCGATTTCACTTAAAAGCTGTAATGCTCAATTTAACTCCTCGCGGGAACCTGTGTTTGGTTGGTAAAAAATAGCTCTCAGAGAGAGAAGAGGCAAGAGAATGGAAAGGCGGTCACCCTCAATGTAACTCGATTATACCAGATGATAGAATTTAATTCTGAAAAAAAATCGCACTATATTGATTTCAAAGAAGCTGTATTATAACTTATTAACCACAGAACTGAAGATTGCTTTAGAAATTTTGGTATTCCTCCTTCTTTTTTTTGGGAAACGTGTTGTAAGAAATGTTTTAACATCAGCAGCATCCAGATGATGGTTTGCCATCTTTACTACACCCGCATACTGGTTCGCCACCAGTGAGAATAGCATTGAATAGTGCCTGAGCACAGCCAACACCCGATTTTACAGAAATTGCATCAAATGCACAATTTTTACTGCATGCACCACATTCTATGCATTGGTCACGGTTGATTATTTCCGCTTTGTGATTCTGCACAAGCAGAACCCCTCGTGGACAAACATCAGTACATAGCGCACATCCGGTACATTTCTCCCGGTCTAATTTGAGAGTTACCACATTTTTAAGATACTTCAAACAATACCCCATTCCTGTAATTTGAAGATGATAAGAAGGACTGATGATATAATGCACATTGAAATATACACAGGTACAGAAAACTTCATTTCAAGTTTGACACCAGAAATATTGGTAAATGGTGTGCATCCGGTAAAATTCAGAGAAAGGTAAGAAATCAGCGCGATATTAAAAAGTATTGAAGCTGATGCTAAAAAGAGACTTCCATGATAAATATTATCGCAAAGTAAAAGTGATGGAGCAATTGCAATAACTCCCAGAATCATACCTTTTAAAGCGAAACTTCTGAATGGAATGACCGGAAGCAATACTGGAAAAATAACACTTCCAGTAATTATCGAAATTAACCCTATTGCTATGAGTGGCCATGAATTAGCAAACGCCGGTTTATAGAGAATCCCTGAAGGCTGGATACCCATGAATACCATTATTCCCAGAATTAACCAGAAATATTTTTTGAGCGCTGGTAAAAGTTCCATTGGTGTCAGGATTATTCGTTCTCTAAGCGGGAATTGTATGATTCTCATTTCACTTGTAGCCTTTTTGCCTGCTTCCAGATAGGCCGGAATATCACTTGCCAAAACAGGTCCATAAGAAATACTGAATCCTGTAGCTTTGGTTATCTGGTGTGCCGAAACACCTGGCGCACCCAGTTGTGGAAGGATAAGGTTTCTATGCCTGACAATGGTATCAAGTTTAGTGCATTTAATTCTGTTTATAAGTTCGGAAGTTCCGAAAGTCCCTTTCCCGGCAGCACACCAGACATTTATACCCTTGGTATCAATAACCAGCACCCAGATACTACTTTTTTCCATTGCTTTACGAAGGTGGTCGCAGGTCAATCGATAATTAGCGGTAACCAGTACAGGTGATAATTCATCAGGATTACCGATAGAATAAAGACCAGGTGCAACTGAATAATTCATCCTGAATTTATCGCTTATCCTGCACATTATGTGCCCCCGTTTATCAATCGGTGGAAGTGCGGGGATTGACATTTTTTGGTCGGTGTTTGAACTGCATCCACATCCGCATGATAAAGGTTTTTTCGATGGTTCATTGCAATCTAAAGATGTCAATTGATACCTCTTTTTTTCTGTTGACGTTTCTTCCTTTCAACCCGCTTCTTACAAATCGTTTCAGGACTTTGCCGAAGAATTTTCAAAAGTTTCTCTGAATCCTGGATAATCCTGGGGTCCGCAGACAACGAACCAATTATCCAATCTAACGCACTTTGAATATTTTTACTCCTTTTTGCGGAATCAGGCAACTGGTAATAGATCCACTTTTCCTCTTTTCTGCTTTCTACAAGTCCGGCGTTTTTAAGCACGGCTATATGTTTAGAGACGGTAGAAGGAGCAAGATTCAGAATTTCTATTATGCGGCATACACACAACTCCTGTTTGCGAAGTGCAAGAAGTATACGTATGCGATTACTGTCTGATAATGCTTTTGCAATGTTAATAATTTCGTCCATTAAAGCCATTTTGGTCCCATTTTACAATGATTCTATATTTCGCCACTTATCGAAATATATAAAAACCAGGCAAATAAATTCAATATTATAATAATGGGTTTTTAGATTTTTTTTAATTTTCAGAGCATTGGAGCGAACAGCCGCAGAATGCTCTGGGCCAGCCTTACCGGAAGTTTGTGCTGCATCGCTTGCCCATCGATCCTGATGCATTTTTCCAGAGTATCAAGAAAATCCTTCTTGAGCGCCATTACCACCGATGAACCGTAAAAATATACGCCACATTCGAAATTAAGATAGAGGCTGCGGTAATCAAGATTGGCGGTTCCTACAGTAGCAATTTTATCATCACAGACCGAGCACTTTGCATGCAGGAATCCTGGAGTGAATTCATAGATTTTTACCCCGGCTTCGATTAACTGAAGATAACAGGACTGCGTTGCGAAAAAGACCAACTTTTTATCTGGAATGCCTGGAGTCATGATCCTGACATCCACTCCCCGCCTTGCAGCCAGACAGAGTGAGGTCATCAGTTCGTTGTCGATAATCAGGTAAGGTGTGTACAGGTACACATACCGGGTAGCCATGTTGATAATGTTCAGGTAGACGTTTTCAGCAACATATTCCTCATCCAGTGGAGAATCGCAATACGGCTGGACATACCCATCATGATCAGAACAGATCTTAGGGTCAAAGCAGGGTTTGAACATCGAAATGTCCTCATCATCACGACGCAAGGAAAACCATGTAGTCAGAAACATTATCGTCAAACTGTAGACAGCTTCACCCTTCAGCCGAACTCCTGCGTCCTTCCAGTAACCAAATGGACTGATTACATTTATATATTCATCGGCCAGGTTAATTCCGCCAGTGAAACCGATGCACCCATCAACAACCAGAATTTTACGGTGGTCCCGGTAGTTTATAACAGTGGTAAATAACAGACGCACCGAATTGAACACCTCGCATTTGATACCGTATTTGGAAAGTTCTTCCTTGTAACCGTACGGAAGCTTGTTGAGACAGCCCAGATCATCATAAATCAACCGGACATCGACACCCATCCTCGCCTTTTCCTTTAGTATCGCCAGAATCCCATCCCACATTGTTCCTGGTTCGATGATGAAATATTCCATGAAAATGTAGTGCTTGGCAGAGCAGAGTGCCTCCAGCATGTCCGGATACATCTCTTCACCATTGCGGTAATACTTAGTCTTGGTATTGCGGTAAACTGGGAAAGTAGCGCTATTCCACAAATAATGCACCTGTCCGTGGGCAGTTTTATCAAGAACTGCCATCTCATCGAACACCGTAGTATCCTGACTAAGAAACCCCACCATTCTTTCCCAGGACTGATTTAATGATCTTCGCATCTTGCGGGCAGGTTTCTTACCACCGATTACCAGATAGAGTAATCCGCCCAAAATAGGAAAGGCAAGAATCGGTATCACCCAGGCAAGTTTGTAGGCTGGATTGTCTCTTCGATTGATGATAACCAGGATTGCTATGATACTGATCACCTGAAGCGAAAAGGAGATCGGCCAGAAGAGGGCAGTCAGCTTCATCAGCATGAAAGCAATCCAGCTTACCTGTACCGCTATGATGAAGATTACAACTGGAATCCTGTTGAAAAGCCGCTTCTTCAAGTGCATCGGAAATTTCCGGTCTGCCCGGCTCTAAAGAAATGACCTTATGAGCTCTTCACGGGAATGAGGTGAAAGATATGCAGGTGGAATGTCAAGAATAGTGAATGCGCCCCTGCGGTTTTCATCAGCAAGACGTTTTGCCGCACGTGCATGAGCAACCAGAATGTTGGCTGTCGCCTCGGGATTGCTATCCCAGACGTTTCTGTATTCAATGAGTGCGCCATTGCTATCCCCGGTTTTTCCCGAGCTTATGACCAGACCATCATGAGGGAAACCAGAGCATTTTACATCCAGTTCTTCCTGACTGACAAAGTGTACAATTGTTTTGTAGGAAGCGAAGTAGCCTTCCATGTTTTTTATTTCGTGTTCAATTTTAGTAGTGTCAGCCCCATCTTTTGCCACCACGAAACATTCTCTCCAGTGCATGTCGCCTGGTTTAAGTTCGTGGCTTTCTCCGGAGCGTGCACTTTCAATTGCTTCGGGAATGGCATGGGTATACTGGCGAGCATCCTGTACGCCGTCTATTCTTCGGATAGCGTCCGAGTGCCCCATGGAGATCCCACCTTTTGGAGTAGTACCATAAAATCCGTAAGTTTTGGAACCCGGTATTAAGGCATTACCCATTACCCTTTGAAGAGAGAAGGTTCCCGGATCCCATCCTATGGAAACACAAGAGACGGTCCCGGCTTCGCGGGCGGCATTGTCCATCGCTTTGAAATAGGAAAGTGCTTGACTATGGTTGTCATAACTATCGACAGTATTAATGTATTTAGCATAGAAGGGTCCCTGTATGGGAAGATCATCTTTGGACCCGCTGCAAAGAATGGCCACATCGGCTTTTTTAAGCTCGTCTATACTGTCAGCAGTAAAAACCGATACCATATCTCCAAGTTCTTTCCTTACCCGCTCGGGTGAACGTGAAAGAATGCAGGCAAGTTTCATGTCAGCATTTCTTCCGATTGCTTTTACGGCACCGCGGCCAACATTTCCGTATCCGATTATTGCAATCTTAATGGTATTTTGCATTCTCTATCCTTTGTATCTACAACCTGAATGGGACGATTTTCTTTGAGACGGTGAACTAACTGATGAATTACTTGCAGTTTTTCTGGTTAGTATTTGCCATCGAACAAAAATGCAATACAGCTTAGTATTTCCCCTCTAAAACCCGTTGGATGCTAAAAATAGAACTCACAGAGAAAAGATGCAATAGAGTAGAACCCAAAAAAGACCTGGTTGATATAGCGGTGAAATCAGAAAGATACTAACAGTTGATAACTAAGTTTTAACCGCAAGGTAGCAAATACAAAACCACCTCTTATGTTTTATCGTTTTCTTATGGAGCAGTCTTTTTACATGATTTATCCTTTGCAACAGACAGTTTGAACAATGCCACAGTCATTTCCCCCGGGATGAAATAGTGTTGAATTGATTTCAAAGAAGCTGTATTATATATAATCACTTTTGCAACAGACAAAAACCCGCTCTATAGTGGTTTTTTTTAAATAGGTTTCCATTTTTATGGGTTTTCAAGGTTCTACCACCGACGTAACTATTGGTTTTCTGATCGATCATACTGAAAGTCAGTACCAGTTCGGCATCCTTCAAGGTGTAATTGATTTTGCCCAACATCGGAATATTAATCTGATCTGTTTTGAAGGGGGACTTCTCAACCCCGATGCTGATGGAAACTTCAAGTGTGAAAGAAATATCCTGTATGGGCTTGCAACCAAGAAGCGTCTTGATGGGCTTATTATACTTTCAGATTCGTTGGGGACACACCTAGATGATGACGCTCTTTTTCAGTTTCGGGAAAGCTTTCACTCGCTACCGGTAGTTTTTGTCGGTCGAAGCCATCCCAAAGTACCTTCAATAATTATTGATTCATTTTACGGTATGAGGGAAATGGTCCTGCATTTAATTGAAAAGCACAAATACCGTTCTTTTGGATTTATAAAGGGATTATCGGGCTCCTATCATGCCGAAATGCGATATTCCGCCTTTGTAGAAGTTTTATCTGAACACGAGATTCCAATTGATGAGGACCTGATTTATGATGGCGATTTTCTGGATAATTCAGGAATCCTGGCAGTAAGACATATTCTCAATACTAAAAAGATGCCGGATGTAATTGTGTCCTGCAACGACGAAATGGCTGTCAGTGCAATACGTGAACTGGATCGCCATGGTTTTCGTGTTCCTGAAGATATCGCTGTAGTTGGTGTAGATGATATTCCCAAGTGTGCCACTACCAGACCACCAATGACCACAGTCCGCCAACCACTGCAGCGTGAAGGGTGGAACGCCATGTCGCTTCTGATGAATATCCTGGACGACAGCATTTCGGAGTATAAAAACTTGCCTTTAATAAATACCCTCGACTCAAGACTTATAATCCGTGAGTCCTGTGGCTGCAACATTATTAACGATTTGCCCAAAACCGTAACCAGTTCTGAAAAGAGAAATGAGCAAATTCGAGTAAATACAGTTTCACTCGAGCAGCATCGCAAACAGATAGTGCCTTTGCTGCAGAGCATCTCATACGAGAATCATTGCAAGAATGAAGATAAAATGGCCGAGGAGCTAGTGGCTGCGTTTCTCCAGGCAGGTCAAACCCGTAATGCAGATATTTTCCTGAATCTATGGCGAGATTTTTTAAACAGCAATCTTCATCTGGAAGTAGATGAGGTAATTATTTGCGGCCTGTTGCAACAGCTCCGCAACTGTGCCTATGAATACAGTTTTCCACCTTTAATCGGTGATCATCTGTTCTGGGCTGCTATGACTATGCTGGAGAAACGAACACTGAAGTTTATCCGTAAAACATACAATAATGCCATGCGCGAAGAGTTTGTACTTAACCAACTGCGTGATCAACTGGATATGAGGTTTGGCCAGGAGAAAATCCTGGATGTTTTGTACCATAATCTTGTCGAACTCGGCATTAAATCAGCGTATATGGCCTTATATGATCATGGTGAAAACACCAACATCGCACGTATTGTTCTGGCTTATTCTGATGGTACACGGTACCCTTTGCCTAATGATGGGTTGGCATTCCCTTCTGAGCTTCTGATTCCAGATAGTTTTTTCAACACTAATGAGAGATTTTCATATATAGTGGAAGCGTTGAACTATGGAGAGAGGCAGATTGGATTTCTCATTTTGGATATGAGCAACCACATAAATAGTATCCATACCGGAATCCGCAGAATCGTAAACAACATATACAGAGGTATCGATCTGGTAGATGCAATCCAGTACCAGCAAACCGAGCTGATCGGCTCCATCGAGAAGCTGAAAGAAACTCTGGAAGGAATAATCAAGACTCTTTCTATAACCGTTGCAAACAGAGATCCTTATACCGCTGGACATCAACGAAGGGTAGCTAGCTTGTCGATGGCTATAGGTCGGGAAATGGGTCTCGATGAAAATCAATTGCAGGAAATACGTGTAGCAGCTTTACTTCACGATATTGGCAAGATTTTTATTCCAGCAGAAATTCTGAATAAATCAGGTACCCTTAAACCAATTGAATTCGAACTGATAAAACAACATGCCGAAGAGGGATACAATACACTTAAAAACATTGAATTCCCATGGCCCATTGCAGAAATCGTTTTTCAACACCATGAACGATGCGACGGTTCAGGTTATCCCCGGGGGCTTTCTCAAGATCAAATTTTACCTGCTGCCAGGATACTGGCGGTAGCAGATGTAATTGAAGCCATAACCTCGATGCGCCCTTACCGGGCCGCATTAGGTATCGAGGTGGCGATTGAGGAAATTACCAGGTATAAAGGTTCCAAATACGATACAGAGGTGGTAGATGCCGCCATGAAGCTTATTCAATCGGAATCTTTTGAGATAACAGAAGGCTAATAGCGACGGTGAGGGGACGATTGCAACCACGAGGGGGGATTTTTGTTGGCAACCACAAGGGTTGCCACTACTACTGCAGACCACCAGGGTGGTTGTCATTGTAAATTCCGATCATTTTTATCAGAAACATGGCATTTTTTGTCTTTGATTCACCGGAATTCAACTTGTAATCAAAAGTGATGGAACCATCTTTATACTGTTCCCTGAAATGATAATTTACAAATTTTTTATCATCGATCCGGGACAGCTCACAGAGCTGCAGATCGTGCGTGGAAATTATCCCTATTGATTTATCATTTGACAGAGCATTCAGAACCGCCACCGCACCATCATGACGGTCCTGCGAATTGGTCCCTCTAAACAGTTCATCCAGAAAAAACACTACATTTTCTCCTCTTTTTACCGCCTCCACCATTTTCTTTATTCTAAGTAGCTCTGCATAGAAAGTAGAGACTCTGGAGGAAAGATCATCATTGATTCGCATGGAAGTATAAATCTTGACCAATGGACAATGAAACGATGATGCGCATACCGGAGCTCCTGAGAACGCCAATACCAGATTGATTCCCACAGTTCTCAAAAAAGTACTTTTGCCGGACATATTAGATCCGGTAATTATTGCCACCGATCCCCCACGTTGAACAGGAAGATCATTTGTAATCCTTACCTGGTGATGAAGCAGTGGATGTCCCAGTCCCTCTCCTTTCAGAAAAAACTCATCATGAGAAACATAAGGAAACGCCCAGTGAGGATTTTCAAACCCAATTATCGATAAGCTGGATAATGCTTCGAATCTGCCGATGGTTTCAATCCATACCCTAAAAGAACGTCCATATTTTTTTTTCAACTGGTCCGCTTTGATGATACATTGAAAATCCCAGAGCATGATTGCATTGGCAAACAGGTGAGCCATCGGGCTGTTACGGACCTCCGCAGCATTCAAAATCTTTGACAACGAATAGAACACTCCAGATGCCGGCTTTCCTTCAGAACCGAATTTTAACTTCAAATCCTTAAGATATTCGGAATTAAAATCTTTATTTTCTATGGTCCGGAGTAATCTGGAGAAAGCAAGTAACATCGGACCGTTTTTCTGAAAAGATTCGATAGCCCTGATTGCCTTTGCATGTAAAAGGACATACAGCAGCAATTGCAAAGTATACACAACTGCAAAACAAACCATCGTTCCTGAAAACAGATAGCCAGCACTGCCGATCGAAAACGATATCCATGGTAAAGCCCTGAAAATGGCAACCACAAAACCTGACTTGAATGTGGGTTCATACCGACAGCTCCAATCCAGAAATTTATGCGGATCAGAACCGGTATCGCTTAACACTCCATGGAGCTCCAGCTCCTGCCTCCAATCGACAGAGCCAGCCAGCTCCTTAATTGCTTCCTGTCTTCTTCGGATCTGCCCAACACTGTTTGCTGCTTCACACAGTTTTTCAGCAAGCAATTTTCTTCCGTAAAAAGTATGACAGGTGCAGATCCATTGAAAAAGCGAATTCGGACCGAAAAGATCAAAATCCCAGGAATATGGATGTCCATGATCTATGAACTCTTCACCAGTATCTTTAAATTTGTGCCACTGCCCATCCATACGCTTCAAACCCGCGCTATTAATTTCAATCTTCTTCTTCAGTATGTCATTTTTCTGATGCAAATGATTATGCCACAGTACCACTCCAGCAAACACTAAGACACCGATAACAAGCTCCAAACCCAACAGATAATAATCAGCAGTTCTATAAATCATAACAGCACAGAATATGAAAGCCATAAATATTAACAAACGCAGGTTGCTGATTACCTGAATGCTTTTATCAACTTTTAATGCATCGGATGAATACTGATCAAATCTTCTCTGGTATTGCTGTCGGGGATCGTAAAGGGGTTCTGTTTTCAAAATAGTTTTTCCTTTTGTAATTAATCTGACACCAATCGCATTTTTGTAAAGACTTTTATCCTGACTCATTTCAAAGTACCGGACAGATACTAAATATAAAAGAATGCAAACGGCTACACCCCTGTAGAGAAGCCAGATTCTCCTGGAAACAATTCTAAAACAGAAAATGAATGAACCGGGATTTTTTAATCAGCGAGTAGTTTACGAAAATGATAAAGAATTTCTTGCCATATTCGACCTCATGCGATTTTGGACATATCCATTTCGGAGGTAAACAGCCCCATAGCTGTCTTTCCAACCTGCTTTGTATCATAGTAGGCATAGGCTCCAGCGCCTAATGTGCCCAGAAAGGGTATTGTTCTGGTGATAAATCTGGAAGAAGTTTTTCGGGCAAAATGAACACCGATTCTTCTGAGAATGTGTTCTGAAATTGAAGCGATCATTTCTTCGATAGTAACGCGGGTCACTGTCCTTACCATTATATCACGTACCACCTGACTTACCGAATGACGAAAAAGACAATAAAGCATCTGTTCTCTTCCCAGCATCGATTTTTTGCCATAAACAGCAGCGATATCGGCAACCATGTTCCGCTGCAATTTCCAGATGCCGGTCAGGTCTGGTAACAGGGTAAAATAACCTGCAGGTCCTGGTGGTAACGAGAGCCCGGCAGAGATAAATGCAGCTTTTATGGCGGATTTTTCTATCAGACTCCTGCTTTTTACATCTGCATCCGATTCCTCTTCACGTTTGGAGACAGGTATTTCAGAGATTGTATCGTAAAGGATTTTAACCAGTTTCTGAGTAATCAAACTTAGGGCTCCTTAATGTTACCTAAATCGTACGAATTAGGTGCTAATAAAACTGTGGTTTCGATTTTCAAAGAGAACTCAGTTATTCTCAATTTTTGCATTTTTACCGAGACTACCGTAAAAGACTGACGCGGATAGCTGTAATTTATTGTGTATTAAGGCATTCAGGTTGGTAATGAATAAAAGTACTTCAAACAAAATGCCGTTTTCCATCCCAGCAGATCGTTCTAAAGCCCCAGAAAAGATATGATTTTTCGTTTCTCCGTCCATATTCCGCAGCAAACTACTACGGAGGGTGTAACGCATTTAGGAATCAGGTAAAGATATACAAGTGAAGCTAAACAAAAAAACGCTCCAGCCCCCTAAATCCCCCAAAGGGGGACTTTAGGATCGTATAATGTGACTATATAACTTGATTTGTGGGTCTTAGTTCCCCCTGGGGGTTAGGGGGCTCCATTCTGAGGGACTTAAGAATGGAAAAAACCCCGGGATCAAGTTCACAGTTACATTATGCGATCTTAAAGTCCCCCGATGTACATCGGGAGATTAGGGGGCGGGAGATTTAGCGGACATCGGGGAAAATTTTGTTAACAATCGAAATTAAGCCTGATGGCTATGCGGAAAATCCCCTGTCCAGAGAATAAAGTCTGATATTACGATCCGCAGCTTTGGCAGTTTCTAAATTATTCCTGCTTATACTCCTCGAATGATTGCAGATATTTTTTGTTTCCCGGTACAACCACATGCTTTCTGGCGAACGATCTCCCTCCGGAATGAGCATCACCCATAAAAATCTTATCTCCATTAACCATTCGGTCTGCAATTCCTTCTATTTTCGCAGCCCTTGTGGATGCATCCCTGTAAGCCGAATCGATAACCGCTTTAACGCTATCATTTCCAAGCCGGTAAATATCCGATATCGCCCAGGTCAGATGCCAGATATCGAATTTTTTCTGCAAACTATCCACGTGTTGAAAATAGAGACGGGAGATCTGCTTTCCCTGATCTGGCGTAATGACCTGATCTCTGATAACCCACAATGGAAGAGATGTACCAAGCTTTCCCTGCCGCTCATTCATTTTTACTTCTGCAACTCTCAGTGTCTGATCGATATCTACCCCATCCAGAAGAACCTCACTCCTGTCATGGGTCAGATAGCGCATGCAACCGGTTAAAGAAGAAAACAATAACAACAGTGGTAATACCTTGAGAACCGTTATTATTAGAGACACTTTCATGATCAGCCTCCTTTGTTTTAAAGAATTCGTAAATGGTAAGAACAATATTGCAGAGATTAAACAATTCCGTTAACTCTATCAGGCAGCGAACCGAAGAATGGAGAAGCGCAACTAATATCTAACCCGTAAAACTCAGAAAGGTTGAGGCATATGCGTTTCTGAGTTTTGCCTAAACTGTTTCTGTTTTCTTTGACCGCTAACGGAGTAAAAGTGAATTCTGCTAAACCAATCTTCGTGCTACTGTTTTGCATTCTAACTACCAACCTCCACGCTGAAGCTTTCGATGCTCAGGACTATAAGAAAGCATTATGGATGACTACCAGATTCTATGGTGCTCAAAGATCAGGTATCGGACCTAACTGGCTTATCATGGAACACGAAAACCCCCAATACAGAACCAGTTTTACACAGGATGCCGACCGATCAGTCTCTCCCCCGCACGATCTTGAGGGAGGATGGTTCGATTGTGGGGATCATGCCACTTTCGGACAAACCTTTTTCTATTCCGCTTATCTCCTTGCCAAAGCCTATGAAGCCTTCCCTACCGGTTTTCATGACCTCTATGATGGAAAAAACTACAGTGACTATCTTCAATCTGGTGACTGGGATATTACAGGTGGAAAACCAAATGGAATTCCTGACCTGCTTGAAGAGATAAAATATGCCACAGACTGGATAATCAAAGCGACTCCAAACTCCAATACCTTCTATTATGAAAAAGGTGAAGGAAATTACGACCATGCGACCTGGGTTACTGCCGGTAAAATGTCCACTCAGAAAATAGAGGAAGGTGGAGAGCCCCGCAAGATGTGGAAAAACCCCAATGACGGCCACATGGCTTCATTTGCATCTGCAACCCTTGCACTGATGTCCCGTCTTTATCATAAATATGACAGCAGCTATGCAGAACTCTGTCTGCAGCACGCCAGAAATGCCTTTTCTTATGCAGAACCCAGAAAAAACTCTGCAGTGGGAGCTTCTTCCGGTGGATTCTATTCTGCACCCAAATCACCGATTCAGGCATTTATCATAGCTGCAGCAGAAATGTATAAAGCAACCGGAGATGACAGTTACAAAAACCATGTACTGAGTAATACCGATAAGATAGAACATCATTTCTATGCTTTTGATTACAGCAACTTTCATGATATGGCTCCCTATGTTGTTGCAACTTCCATTGAATCAGAGAAAGACAGTATGCTTGCCAAATTAAAAAACCTGTTTATCAACGATTATCTTAACAATGTCAACAGTGAAAAAGTATGCACAAAAGGTAATTCAGGATGGGGAGCGCTCCGTTATCCGGCAAACATCGCTTTAATAACCGCCTTATACTCCAAAGCCATCAACACCACCGAACACGATCAGTTCATCTTTAACCAGATCGACTATATTTTGGGGGCAAACAATGCAAAGCAATCCTTCATTGTAGGATTCTGTTCAGGATGCAG
>JAAYPC010000068.1 GCA_012519985.1 Fibrobacter sp. | reverse complement strand
ACCTTTTAATAAATTAAATAAATTTTTCAGAATTGCCAAAAGGAGAATTGAATAAATGTGATCAGCACCAAATATTATGGTAAAATGTGCACAGAAGGCGGTAAACAAGGGTATCAACTGGAGAATATATAGGGCAAGCTAATAAATTTCAAATCACAAACACCAAATTCTAAACAAATCACAATTACCAATTTAATTATTCAAAATCCAAACAAGAAAAGAACAGAAAGGATCCCTATTCTGTTAAAAATTAGGGCACTCAAATAAATTCCAAATCACAAGCTCCAAATCCTAAACAAATACCAATTACCAATTATTCAAAATCCAAACAAGAAAAAAACAGCAAGAAAGAGTAATCTGAATAGAATATCTAAATGAAAAAACAAAGCCTGTCGAAGCGTCTTTGCGTAAGCGGGCTGCTCCTGTTTAGGATTTGGGTATTATAATTTGGAAATTGTTTGAAATTTATGATTTGTGATTTGGTGCTTTCAATTCTAAAATTCCACAACTTGCGATCCAAGCGCCTTTGCGAAGGATCTACCTGTGATAATAGTTACTTCGCGAAGGAGCAACCTGTGGTCCGTAGCATCTTTGCGAAGGAGCAACCTGTGGTCCGTAGCATCTTTGCGAAGGAGCAACCTGTGGTCCGTAGCATCTTTGCGAAGGATCACTGCAAAATAACGCAGAAAACCGTTCCTATCCCTAACTGCGAATCACAAAGCAGCTTCCCCCCCATCTGCTCTACCAGCGTCTTGCATTGATAAAGCCCGATGCCTATCCCTTTGTCTTTTGTAGTAGAAAAGGGCTTGAAGAGACGGTTTCTAAGGAATTCATCACTCATACCACAACCGGTATCCTCAACCATTATTACTGCTGAATAAGAGGAAAAATACTGTTCATTTCCAGAGAATCTCTCTGTAAGAAAATCAAGTGCAGATTGAAGCGAGGATACGGTGATCGATAATTTTCCATCCCTACCTTCCATAGACTCCAGCGAATTTACCACCAGGTTTTTAATCGTGTAATAAAGGGCATTCTCATCCATTTGAGCATGAAGATTTTCTTCTGTCTTAAAGTCGAACTCTATTTGAGACAAAGATGCTAATCCAGTATCATCAACCAGTCTCTTTATCACTGATGTTATCTCTGCTTTACTCACTTTTAAATGATCACGCTTTGGTGGCATCGATAATTTGGAAACCAGATTGCCAAGGTTCACAGTACAACTGTTCAGCGAAAGAAGCAGACTTTCCTGAAATTTGGGATTGGATATGTTCTTTTTGGCATTTCTAAGTAACAGTTTTAAAGTGGCCACCTGATTTTTTACATCATGCACAATAAAAGATGCCATGTGAGAGAATGATTCGAACTGCTTCTGTTCGAGCCGTTCTTTGAGTATTCGATGTTTGAAAAGGAAATCTGCAATAATCGAGGCATAAGCTTCTATAAGCGCAGTATCTTCAGTGTCAAATCCGGATACCCGGTCACACCTGAGGGTAAGAATTGCCAAAAGAGAATCAGAACTAAATACCGGGGCCACATGGGTTATGCGCAATCTTTTCAAGTTTTCCGATGTATCGGTAACTATTTGCTGACACAGTTCACCCTTAAACTGCAGGAGACCGAAATAGTCTCCTTTCCTTTTAAGTGTATCAATGAATGAACTGTTGCTTTTTATGACTACATGATCAGGCAAATCTCTTTCCTTTGGTGAAAACAGTTCGAAATTCCCATTCTGCTCATTTGCCAGAAACAGATATGCATGTTCGGCATTGAGTGTTCTTCGAAGATGCTCCAGAATTTCCTCTATGGTTTCTTTATACCCTTCGATGCGTCCCAGAATACGATGAAGTGAGAAAAACTGAAATCTGTAATCATACCGGTTAGAGTAAATTCTTCTGTTTACCAGTTTGGCAATCCGCCGCCGCATCCGTGCAGATCCCGCCAGAATAGTACCGGCAAAGAGTGCAGACATAATCAACACTCTCAAATCAAATGGAGAAAACGAGATCTTAAAAATTCTTAAAACAGAAATGGTTACTCCGACAGCAGTGAATAAAGCACCGATAATCAGGAGTGAGAATGATGAATAAACTGCATCACGGGTAACTTTTATTCTTTCATTAGTCATACGATAACGCACGAAACTCCAGGGAATTGCGCAAATCACGAGTAAATATAGAAAAGCGGCAAATCTGCTCCAGGAATCTGCTATCCATCCATAAAGCAACCATTTTGTAGTAAAGAACAACTGATGACAAACAAATACCAGAAAACCGAAAAAACTAACCCAGCCAACTCGTCTTTGGTAAAGCAGGGCAAAACGGTATATATTTTCCAGTAGATAAAGAGCATACACCAGAGAAGTAATATGGACCGCAAGAATAACAGTTGAGAGATAAGATGTACAAAATACAACATTGTCTTCCTGCGAGTATCTGAACATATCAGGAATTGACAAAACCAGAACAGCAACAACCAATGAGATAAGAAAAAACACTATTCCCGCAGAAAATCGTCTGGATGAAGGTTTACCATCCCTGTCATGCTCCCCGAGTATGAACTCAAATAGAAGCAGTACCGGGGCAATATTGAAAAAATACAGGGGAAGTATAAATTGTTTACTATACTCAACTCCGTAAAAGAATATCAGACCAGAAAAGAGAGCGCCATTAAGAAATGTGATGATTATGAGCAGATTGCGTAACTTTAGTAGCTTTTTGATATTTATTCTTTGCATTTGCAGCATATCCCATTAAAAAGTCTGAGATCGGGAAACTATTGTCCAATCGATTCATTAGAAAAGAAAAAATAATTCCTAACCATTATCATCTCATATTATTATAAAACATCTGATAATTACCGGGGAATCGTAAAAATCAGCCACTTTTTGACCGATTATTGATACAGCGAAATCATACATTTTTCTTTATTATTGTGAAATCACCCCCCCTTCTCCCCATAGCCATAAGGTTAAGATTTGTAACACATTGAATCGAAGAAAGTAACGTATTCCCGCCCCCTAAATCCCCCGATGGAGGACTTTAGGATCTCATAACGCCACAGTAGATCTTAACCACAATCTTAGTTCTCTTACAGATATCAGGTCCTTACGGGACTTCTTAGTCGGTCCCCTTCCGGTCCTAAGTCACCCTTTGGGGGATTTAGGTAGCGGTGGATTAGGGGGCGGGAGATTTAGCAGACATCGGGGAAATTTTGCGAATAAACACCTGTGAATCTCTGAATATTGCCTGCAATCCGAAGCGTCTATTTCGAAGGATTTGCCCGCGATCCGAAGCGCCTCGCGAAGGATTTGCCTGCAATCCGAAGCGTCCTCGCGAAGGATT
>JAAYPC010000359.1 GCA_012519985.1 Fibrobacter sp. | reverse complement strand
TCATCCCAACCGAAGTCGGGAATCACGTTCGACTTGCATGTATTAAGCACGCCGCCAGCGTTCGTTCTGAGCCAGGATCAAACTCTCCGTAATTTCGAAGAATTTAATCTTACTCGGTTTCTTTTTTAATCAAAGTACTTCTTCTGAGAACCTCTTCACTCTTTTTCTCTCTCTCTTATCCAGACTTTCAAAGAACTCAATATCTAAAAAACAGACATCTAATATACTTATTAAAAAACAAGATGTCAAATTTTAGTTTTCTATTCATTTCCCATCTCTATCGAGGTGGAAAAAGTTGTTCAAATATAACTGGAAAAAAATGTCCAGTCAAACTTTTTTTCAAATTTTATTCCAGCTATCAGTTTAATTATCGTGAAAAAATATGTATGTATAAATCCTTAATCTCTATTTCGCCAGCAACTAAATAACAAACTTTTACACAAATCGTAATGTCTGATTTAATTTTTTAGTTCGAAAAACAATGTCAGTGAATCTGTTTCATATTATACAGGATTAAAATTTATGACAAACTCTCAACCAAGAACAAAAAACATTGCCATTACCGGGTGCAGCGGTTTTATAGGTTCTCACATTCTGGAGAGACTACTAACCACAAGTGATTATCACATTTACGGAATAGATATTTCTGAGTCCAAAATCAGGCATTTGATAAATAACAAATCTTTTACCTTCTGTCACCATAGTATTACTGATACTCCTAAAATAAGGGAAATCCTGTCACAATGCGAAACAGTTGTCTCACTTGCAGCATTATGCAATCCTTCTCTTTACAACACAAAACCAGTTGATGTAATTACAATTAATTTTACCAATGCACTGGAAATCATAAAAATGTGCTGTGAATTTAAATGCAGACTTATCCAGTTTTCAACCTGCGAGGTATATGGAAAAACCCTGGCAGGCCTAATGTGTAGTAATAAACCGGATGACTATATTTTAAAAGAGGACCAAACCAATCTGATAATGGGCCCGGTATCCACTCAAAGATGGAGTTATGCATCAGCTAAACAACTACTGGAAAGGATTATATATGCTTACGGCTTTGAGTATGGATTAAATTACACGATCGTACGTCCGTTTAATTTTATCGGTCCGCAGATGGACTATATCCCTGGTTCTGATGGAGAAGGGGTCCCACGGGTTTTGGCATGTTTTATGAAATCACTACTCTATAATAAACCACTCAAGCTGGTAGATGGTGGACTAAGTCGAAGATGTTTTACCTTTATCAAAGATGCGGTTGATGCATTTGTGCAGATACTGGAAAACCCAGAAATCTCGAACCAACAAATATTTAATATAGGTAATCCGAAAAATGAAATTACCATCAAAGATTTAGCTTATCTCATGATTGAACTTTATGAACAGATAGCACCAAGAGGTTCATTTACTGCAGGAACAGAGATCATCTCATCGCTGGAGTTTTATGGTAAAGGGTATGAAGATTCTGATCGAAGGGTCCCGGACATTTCAAAAATTCAAAATATGCTGGGGTGGAAGCCTGAGACCGATCTTAGGAAAGCACTTCAGATTACTATTGAGCACTATTTCAGAAAATATGGAACTACTGCCGAGAATTAAAAAAATGAAAATTCCGAAGGACTTCTACTCTTTTTTCCCATTTTCCATAGGTCTGATCTCTGGCATCAGAATGCGGATTTTACGTAATCAAGTACGTATTTCACGTATTTTTGCCATAATTTCTATAAAATCTCTATTTCTCCTATTATTTTTTCCATCGTCTAAATCTGTACAACAATTCTAAAAGGTGGTCCTATAAAATGAGTAATAATCTAAGTAGTGTATTGGAAGTGCAACTAAATGAATTTATGGCTAGAGTAATAGCTAAAAATCATGGAGAACATGAGTTTCATCAGGCAGTTCAAGAAGTAGCAGAGAGTCTTATTCCATTTATTGAAGAAAATCCTCAATACAAAAAGGCACAAATACTCGAACGTATCGTTGAACCTGAAAGAGTTATAATGTTCAGAGTAGCTTGGGTAGATGATAAAGGCCAGATCAGAGTGAATCGAGGATACAGAATCCAGATGAATAGCGCCATAGGACCTTATAAAGGTGGTTTGAGGTTTCATCCTACTGTAAATCTTGGGATTTTGAAGTTTCTAGCTTTTGAACAAGTTTTTAAAAACAGTCTTACCACTCTGCCAATAGGTGGTGGAAAAGGTGGATCCGATTTTGACCCTAAAGGAAAGTCAGATAATGAGATAATGCACTTTTGCCAAAGCTTTATGACTGAGTTGGTCCGACATATTGGACCAGATACAGATGTCCCTGCAGGAGACATCGGAGTTGGCAGCCGTGAAATCGGATATCTGTTTGGACAGTACAAAAGGATCAATAACGAATTCACAGGTGTGTTAACCGGAAAAGGAATCAACTGGGGAGGAAGCCTGATCCGGCCCGAAGCAACAGGTTATGGATGTGCATTTTTTGTACAGGAAATGCTTGCAACACGTCAGATGAGTGTTAAAGGCAAAACCGTTGCAATCAGCGGTTCTGGAAATGTAGCCCAATTTGCAGCGGAAAAAGTTAACCAGCTTGGGGGAAAAGTAGTAACCATGTCTGATTCTGATGGCTTTATTTATGACCCGGATGGCATAAATGATGAAAAGCTGGCTTTCATTATGAAACTGAAAAACCAGAAACGCGGTAGAATCGGTGAGTATGCTGCAAATTTCAAGTCTGAATACTTTCCTAACGAACGTCCTTGGAAAATCCCTTGTGATATTGCTCTACCTTGCGCTACCCAGAATGAGATCAGTGGTGAAGAAGCAAAAATGCTCATTAACAATGGATGTATAGCTGTCAGTGAAGGCGCAAATATGCCCTCAACTCCAGAAGCGGTCGAAGCCTTTATCAATGCCAGAATACTCTTTGGGCCTGGAAAAGCCGCAAATGCAGGTGGTGTTGCTGTTTCAGGACTGGAGATGACCCAGAATTCCATGCGCCTGCCCTGGACCCGGGACGAAGTGGAAGATCGTTTGCATAGGATAATGGTTGGTATCCATGACACATGTGTTAAATACGGAAAGGAAGACTCCGGATTTGTCAATTATGTCAAAGGAGCCAATATCGGTGGATTCTTAAAGGTCGCAGATGCGATGCTAGCTCAGGGTGTACTTTAATGAAGATGACATAAAGTCAACTATCACATGACTCATCCTGTCATACTATAATCCGAAAAAGCTCTTCTACTCAAAGGAAGAGCTTTTTTTATGGACAAACTTAAAAATATGAAAATTGAGACAGGCCAGTTACCTGGCTTTAACCTCTGCTGACAGTCAGTGGTCTGAAATTATCAATCTCGCTGATTTTTAACTTTTGAAAGAGCGTGAAAACAGATCTTCAATCGCCTTTTTACTTTCATCTGTTAAGTCTCGAGTACCAGTACCACAGAAAGTACTCTCATGAATAACTGGTTTGTCCTCTACCCATTCATTCTGTTTCCAGGTAAACCACAGGTGTCGTTCTTTATCGAAAACATGGACATTGCGATTAAAAAACTTGCCTAGCTCAACACCCCAGCCAGTACCACCCTTTACTGTGTTATCTTTTTGTATTACTCCTACAGCAAATACCTGACTGCCTTTGTTAACTATATGAAAAATTGATTGAAGAACTCTTTTGATAGCATCAGCATGCGCGTATTGACGGTTCATATGCATGGAAACAATTTCCATACTAATATCACCACGACGAAGTTCCTCATCATTGAGCATTATCACATTTTTTTCCCTCTTGATATAATGCCCCTCATAAGAAAATGTAATCTCATTTACCCCCCAGCGTTGCGCGCATTCCCCAAAAAATGACTCGGCTCCAGCATGACCGCCGCTGTACAAGGTACATTCTGATGGTTTGAGCATGTCCACCCCTTCTATTATGATTGATAAAATTTAGCTCACTATAAAATAGAACCTGTATGCTATAAATAAAAAAGG
Source organism: Fibrobacter sp. (assembly GCA_012519985.1). GTDB lineage: Bacteria > Fibrobacterota > Chitinivibrionia > Chitinivibrionales > Chitinispirillaceae > JAAYPC01. The sequence continues at coordinate 428 of JAAYPC010000359.1, read as the reverse complement.
ATTTATAAGGTTTGCATTGTTTAACCAAATAATCTTATTTTTTAAGCTCTTTTTATTCGACAAAGGACTCATCTTATATGGATACTTACTGTTTTGTGCGACCTGAACATCTGAATCATCATAATTTCCTGTTTGGTGGCCAATTACTGAAATGGGTTGATGAGTACACTTGGCTTGCTGCTACACTTGAATATCCCAGGTGTATTTTGGTAACACGCGCAATGGATAACATTTCCTTTACCCAAAGGGTTTGCAGTGGTGCGATATTGCGTTTCAATATCGAATGGAAATCTCAGAAAAACACTTCGGTGACCTACACCACAAAAGTTTTCGCTAAGGAATTGAATAACGATCATGATCTGATGGTTTTTTCCACAAACATTACCTTTGTCTGCATAAACGATAAAAATGAGAAACAGGTACTCCCC
>JAAYPC010000067.1 GCA_012519985.1 Fibrobacter sp. | reverse complement strand
TGAACTGTGATTAGTGTGATTAGGATGATAGACTATGATTAAAATGAATTCCAATCATGCAAATCATGAAAATCATAATAATCATAGTTCAGACTCTGAGGAAATGTCTTGAACTGTGATTTGTATGATTAGGATGATAGACTATGATTAAACTGAATTTCAATCATGCAAATCATGTAAATCACAATAATCATAGTTCAGACATTCTTTCAAAATTGACATCTCCAGCGTCGTCGAAGTTCAGAACCTCGTTGAAACTCTGAACTTTCAATCCCTGAATGAATATTCTATTATTCAAAACAAACAGGAAAAGATGCACGTTCCTGTCTCAAATACCTTCCTTCTCTACGGACTCGGCGAAATGGTAATAAAAAAGATGAAGGTGATAAAACAATTCATCTCCGACCATTCAGGCTGGAGATGAACAATTACCTTAAATAGTGGATTTTCATGCCAGGTATTGCATGCACCACTGCCTGTTTATCTGGCAGAAAGCTCTTTATCGAGAATGTACAGGCCATTCCACTGGCCAGCAATTCTTTCCAGTCTCTCTGAAAGTACACTGAAGGTGTCCTCTTCCTCGATTTGCTCATCCACAAACCAGGCAAGAAGATTAAGCACTCTCTGATCTCCTTCTTCTCTTGCTTCCTTTACCAGATTATGGATGCGTGATGTCACCACTTTCTCATGTGCAAGAGCTTTTTTAAATACCTCTTCAATAGATCCGAATTTTCCATCACCAGGATTTAAAGAACGATATTTTACACCATGTCCTGTTTCCTGCAGAAATTTTTTAAATTTAGCGGCATGGGACATCTCTTCTTTTACCTGCTCATCCATAAAATGCGACATCCCTTTCATGTTCAGTGCATCTAAATACACAGACATTGTTGCATAAATGTACGCAGATTCCAGCTCGAAATTCATCTGTTCATTCAAATTGTCGTATAGTTTGCTCATAAAAAATACCTCCAATTATTTAAAGTGTATTGTAACGCTAAATCCTTCATCAGCACGATGATAGATGATGAATATACTTTGCTGTCTGAAAGGGAGGTATTGGGTTTTTGTATGCATGGGCCATTTCTCTAATAAATAACAACTCTTTGCTGCATTACTCCCTGCCCATTGGATTTCACTCTTATGATACAAGCTCCTCTGGCAAGTCCTGACAAACGCAGAGAATGTTCTCCCACAGGCTGTATTCCCCTTTTGACGTTACAGATAATCTTACCATCCAGAGAATACAGGGAGATCTTTACAAATGATACTTCCGAGAGAGTATAGAAAAGCTTATTATCTGTAATTCTGATTCTTGCTTTACAGGAAATTGAAAGTTTACGGCTGACACCTGTGGTATTTGAATAGTAATAGATCGAATCCGATGCAAATACCACCAGATCATCGTTTGAAAGCGGCTGGGCAACAGGATTACCATTCGTGGAATTCGAGTATGTCTTTTTCCATTTCGTTGTTCCATCTTCTCCAATGGCTTGAACTGTTGGAAATGTAAGAGAAGTTTTATATGAAGAAAAAAAAGATGCAACGATAAATGCATTTGCCTGTTTTCTGGCTGTGTTGGCCCAGCCCTCATCCAGGCTTAAAATCTGTAGCAGGTTTCCATCAGCATCTAAATGGAAAACAGAAGCGTACAAAGGAACGAAATATGATGTTTTTGCCAAAGAGGAATTGGAAGAAATCTTCTGAGCAGGTCTCCCCAGCAGGGTGGTGACAATTATTTACATGATCAGTGTGATCAGTATTATTATAATGTAATCTATTTCATTTGATCATATTACATGAATCTTACAAATCACACAAGGTGGGATCTGGTGCCCGATGGTGGGCACTCCGAAGTCCCCCTTCGGAGGATTAGGGGGGCATGGTGGTACCTGCTTTCAATGATACGTTGCCATGGACTGGTATGGTAATTCTTTCCTTAATTATTAAAGCCTGAGTTTGGCCTCCTCTTGAGAAAATACGTTTATAATGTAATAAAATGTACCCCCTCCTATATATAGCCCTGAAGGGGCGCCCTATTTTAGCACAGGGCAACGCCCTGTGGATTGAAAATGGGATAAATACGGAATTGGATTGGAATTGGATATGGAAATGGAATTGAATGCGGAATCCAGAGAGGTTTAGGAGATTAGAGTCGCGACCTGATCACAATGTAATCCATTACATTATGATCCCATCACATTAATCAAAATAATCACACAAATCACAGTCGAAATCACAGTCGAAGCGGGAGACGGGGCTCGAACCCGCAACCTTAACCTTGGGAAGGTTACACTCTACCATTGAGTTACTCCCGCAATGGTTTGTAAGATAAATCACTATCGAGTTCTCTGTCAATAGATCATTTCTACTCCACCTGCCTCAGAAACCGCAGGTAACTGTACCGATGCTCAAACTGAACACTTTAATTCTGCTGGTTCATGGATTATTTTTATGCCTTTCTATGATAATACAGGTGTAGTTTTCCACAGGAGTTTCTATGGCAGATCTGATTACTATGAAAAACGGTGTACTGAACGTACCCGACAACCCGATTATTCCTTTTATAGAAGGTGACGGAACCGGACCTGACATCTGGCGGGCATCAAAATATGTGCTGGAGCAGGCGGTACAGAAAGCCTATGGCGGCAAACGTTCTATAGAATGGAAAGAGGTCCTTGCCGGTGAAAAAGCTTTTAATCAGACAGGAAGCTGGCTGCCCGATGAAACTGTGGAAGCATTCAAGAAATATCTTTTGGGTATAAAGGGGCCACTTACTACTCCGGTTGGTGGTGGTATTCGTTCCCTGAATGTAGCGCTTCGTCAGATCCTGGATCTTTATGTATGCTTACGGCCGGTTCGTTATTTCCCCGGTGTTCCATCCCCGGTTAAAGAGCCCCAGAAAGTGAACATGGTGATTTTTCGGGAAAACACCGAAGACGTTTATTCTGGGAAGGAAGTTGAGGCTGGGAGCGAAAAAGCGAACAAGCTGAGGTCGTTTCTGAAAGATGAGTTCGGTTGGGAGATCAGCGAAGATTCCGGGCTTGGAATCAAACCCATCTCAAAAAGCGGTTCCAGAAGACTGATCAAGGCTGCAATAGATTATGCTATTGAAAATGGGCGCAAAAGTGTTACACTGGTTCATAAAGGAAATATTCAGAAATTTACTGAGGGAGCATTCCGGAACTGGGGATATGAGCTGGCCCGTGAAGAGTACAAGGGGAAAGTGGTCAGTTGGGAAGAGTGTGGAGGAAAGGTGCCAGAGGGGCAAATTCTGTTGAAAGATGCGATTGCGGATATATTTTTTCAACAGGCACTCTTGCGAGCGGATGAATTTGATGTTGTGGCAACCATGAATCTCAATGGTGATTACATCTCTGATGCCCTGGCAGCTCAGGTTGGGGGAATAGGAATAGCACCGGGAGCCAATATTAATTACCTTACCGGTCATGCGATTTTCGAGGCAACTCATGGAACTGCTCCCAAATATGCGAATCAGGATAAAGTTAATCCGGCATCGGTGATTCTCTCCGGAGAAATGATGTTGCGATATATGAAATGGACCGAAGCAGCAGATCTTATTATAAAAGGATTAGAGAAGGCTATTGCGGCAGCAACTGTCACTTATGATTTTGCCCGTCTCATGGAAAATGCAAAAACTGTTTCCTGTTCACAGTTTGGCCGGGAAATAGTGGCTAATATGTGAAAATTTTTGCGGATAGCAGCAATTTCTGAATCTATTCACCACTGGCAGAAAGGATAAATTATGGTTTTAGCCGTTATTGGTATTGTCCTGTTTCTGATACTGGTGTTAGTGGCAATAAGAATTGGGTTAAACAGAGAGGTTGTGCAGGAGGACGCGCCTGCAACAGCTCTGATTCATGCCAGTGGTATCTATTCCATTGTACGTCGCAGTCCGCGAGAGGAGTTATTGAAGATCAGACCATCGGAGGAAAATATCCGAAAATATCTCCTCTCCCAAAACGAATTTTTAGAAGCTACTCAGGATTGGTTAAAGGAAATTGATGTACTGATTGAGAGATGGAATGAATCGCTTAACCGAAACATTGAAACGATTGAACAGGGTGATAAAGATGGCGTTGAGTTCTATTTTTATGAATTCACTCCTGTTGAATGTCCGGTTTGCCTGAATTTTTTCCGCAAAGGGAATTTTGTGACCAGAGAGCAAATATTTCATTATCCCCGGATAATTCCGCCTTTTCATATAGGCTGCACTTGTTGTATTATTCCACACCATGGCAATGAGAATCTAAAGGATACTACGGAACAGGGTATGCGTCCCCTTTTCCTCAATGACACTCCGCCTCCATTACCTGATTGGAAAACAATTAATAAACAACCTGTTTTATGAGGTATATCTGAATGATTTCAACACTAAGAAAAGCTGCGTTTATTAGAGCATCATTACTTTTAACCCTGATCAGTGTAAGTGTTTCCCTGGCTGCGGTAGGGGAATCTGCTGTTATAACGCTTATATTTCCTCCCGGAGCACGCGCTACCGGTATGGGTGAAGCGTTCACCGGGTTAGCTGATGATGCCAGTGCTACATATTATAACCCTGCAGGACTTGGACAGGCACCATTGGCACATTCGTGGAAAACACACTCATTTAAATCCGATGAACTTGTTACAGCTATTGCTTCCAAAAAGAAAAAAGACTTTGGTTTTAAAGACAATATATGGGCAGGAACCAACAAAGGGTTGCTTCATTTCAATGGAAAGCACTGGGAATCCTATGAACTCTATCTGATTCAAACCGATGATGATCTTGAGGACATCGCAAGTAAGTTTCTGACCGATGATGATGAAAAGCAGTTAAGGGAAGCGATCTGGGTAATCAGAGCCGAAAACGGAATCGAAATGAAACGGTATGCAGATATAAAAGAACTGCTGAAAAAAGCTCTGATGAATCACAATGCAGTAAGCCCTGATTCAACCGCTAAAACCATGGCCAGGCAGATCGTTGATCTGTCTTCCTTTGAACGAACTACGGGAAAAATTACCGAAATCATCTCCAAACCTTTTCCACTCGCCATCTCAGACTCATTAGTTAAATCGGATTCATCAGAGGTTTCCGATTCCACAAAGCAATCTCTGAGTGGCTCTTTTGATTCGCTTACCATCAGCTCTTCTGCAGAAAAAATCTCCGATATTTTAAAAACCGAAGATCTAACAATTGGAGACCTGACTGAGATCAGGATTCCTTTCTCCATCGCAGTCAATGAAGCTGTAAAGGCAATGATTCTGGATAATTCAGAACGTGTATGGATTGGTACTGCAAGTGGTTTATGGCGTTATAACAAAGAGGAGTGGAAATACTTTTCTGTTAAGGATGGCTTGCCATCCAACAATATTACCTCTCTGGCATTGAGCTCCAGAGGTGATATTGCGGTTGGAACTGACAAGGGACTGGCAGTACTCTCTGCCACTGGCAACTGGAAAAGTTACGATACTACTTCAGGACTGCCACTGTTTAAAATCAACGCCGTCCAATATGATAAATCAAATAATATTTACGTGGGCACAAATGATGGTCTTTACAAAATAGGTGACAGTGCCATTACCGTTTTTGATACCACTCAGGGTCTTCTCTCCAACAGGATCAACGCTCTGATGATGGATTCGGATAACAAGTTGTGGATCGGTGGTGAGAATGGTATTTGTATCTATGATGAAACCACCTGGAAACGTTATAAATTTCCAAACAGTATTGTTACCTCCATTAGCGAAGAGAAAAGTGGCAGCGTCTGGATAGGAACCAACAAGGGTGTTGTCAGTTATAAAGCTCGTAAACCTAAAACTGATGATAAAGGGAATGTGATAGAACGTGCTCCGCAGTGGAATTCATTTCATTCGAAAAATTCCCTTAAAGGCGACAGTGTCACCTCAATCAATATTCATGATAATGATATCTGGATTGGTACAGACAAGATTCTGAACCAGTATGACAAAGCAAATATGCAATCCTATATAGCTTTTGAGCAGATCTTGCCAGAGCTTGTTTCCGATCTGTGGCATCTTTACTTAGGCCAGATCTTTCCCACTCAGGACTGGGGAACTGTTGGGCTGTCTATCAATTACCTTTTTATGGGAGAAAATGAGATCTATGATGCATTGGGTAATAGAGCAAGGAAAGTCAAATCCTGGGAGGGAGTGTTTAATCTTTCTTATGGTTTCCCGATTACAAAAAAGGATCTCTCTTTAGGATTAAATGCGAAATATGTGGTTAGTGCACTGGCTCCGGGAGGGCCCAGCGGTGAAGGAGTAGGGCATACATTTGCTTTGGATGCTGCTGTTTTAAAACGTAACTTTTTCCTCAAAGGTTTCGATCTTGGATTCATGTTCCAGAACATGGGCCCGCATATATTCTATATCCATCGTGATAACGTGGATCCCATCCCCTTTACTCTTCGTCTGGGGATGGCATACAGGGCTGTTCAGACACCGATTCATGATCTTAAATTCGTACTTGATTTGCACAAGGAAATAGTTAAAAACTATTTCTACGGGAAACCGGATCCATTCTGGAAAGCCCTGGTTACAGATCTGGTTACCGATTCTGCTGATACCTGGCAACAGGAATTGCAGGAAATCAATATCAACCTGGGAATGGAATACTGGTACAATAACGTGATTGCTGTTCGAAGTGGATTGCTCTTTGATTATATCGGTGAGCGATACGAATTGAATCTGGGATTGGGGTTAAAATACAGTACTCTGAAATTTGACTTTTCCTACATTGTGTCACCCAAAGGCTTCATGAAGGGAATGCTGCGAAAAATCAATTCTCATAAAGATGGTGCGACCGGTGTTCGTGATGGGCAATGGCGAGTTTCTTTTTTGTTTGATTACTAAGCCAGTGGAGTTATTCTGCAAAGATTTTCGGGATCTGAACTGGACAGGACTATATGTAAATGCGTATTAAAGGTTCAATAATTCATTTTTTTCTGATATTGCTTGTAGCCGCTTCTACCGGTTTTACCCAAAAAGCACTTTTCAGAACGAGCTCACAGAAACGACTGGTGGAAACTGCACGCGATCACCGCTGGTCTGTCAATTTCCATAAAAGTAAACCAGATACTATTCATATCATGGCTTTTATGGTGGAATTTCAACCCGATTCCTTGTATCTGACTACCGGAAATGGTCGATTCGGAATGAGGGACGGCGGAGAAAAGGAAAGGGATGAGTTACGATGGTACAGCGATAAAACCGTTTATAAATTCGATCGCCTGCCTCACGATTCACTCTACTTTGTTAATCAGCTTGAAACTGTTGCCCAATATTACAGAAAAGTCTCTCGTGGTAACCTGGTCCTTAAATACTCGTTATACAGCACAGATCCTGATGGCAATCCATATACTGTCCCTCATAGTCTCCCCAAATACTCTCCTGGCGGTAAAAAGAAAGATGAAACTCTGGATCAGTATTATGAAAGAAAATCAACCGGCCTGCTTCGTTTCTCAAGAGATGCAATACTGGAGGTCAGTAAAATACCGGAAAAATCTCCTTTTTCCAGACTCACTTTCAATCCATCCGACAGCACCATTCGTGATGAAACGGGGCTTAAAACGGCCTTTCTGATTTTCCATGCCGGAGCGACCTATTTTACAGATGCCCGTATGGATTCCGAAGCAGACATGTATGATGTATTTATCACACCCGATTATTTCAAATATTACCGTGACTCTCTGGGACTGCCTCAGAATGGGGTGGTGGTTCAGGGAAAGAATTCCCTGCTTGTCGATGAGCTGATGATCTGTTCTGAAACTGCAAATCAGGACAGCCTTAATTGCGGTATACAAGGTATTCTGGTCAATCAGATCGCTCGTCAATTGGGTGTTCCTGATCTCTGGGCCAGCTCAGGTTCTGGTGTTGGCGGTTTCTGTATCATGGATATCGGTGCCGATTTCAATGGCAGCGGATTCATTCCTCCGTATCCTTCGGCCTGGGTACGTGCCTTTATGGGTTGGGATGAACCGAAAATCGCTCCTGTGGGTGTGGCAAAAACCTATTCTATCAAAGCGCTGTCTACTGTGTTAGACAAGATCGCCATGGGTCAGCAAAGCAATGATACTACAATCCTGATGGTTCCCATAAATAATCATGAATACTACCTTATCGAAAATCGCCAGCGCAATCTTTCGGGTAATAAAAACCTCTTTAATTATGATACAACCGATTACCGCAGAAATCCCATAGCTGCCTATCCATTTCATGTCAACCTGGATTCTGTGCTCAAACAAACCGGACCTTCCGGTACAGTCACTTTACCCGAAAATAATGACATCGGGCTGCCGGCTTCCGGTGTTCTTGTCTGGCATGTGGATGAGCATCTGATACGCCAGAGATTGCAATATAACATGGTAAACAGTGATTCAACATATAAGGGTGTCAGACTGGTGGAAGCTGATGGCATAACGGATATCAGCGTTCAGTTCCAGAATGTTCTGGGTGAGCTGGTTTCTGATTTTGGAGGTGCTGAAGATGTTTTTCCGTATGAATCGGTTATCGACTCCTCGTCCAAAACCGTACGGGTTAACGGATTTGGCCCCTATACCAGGCCCTCAACACGCAGTAATGATGGTGGACATTCCTGGATAAAACTGCAGTTTACTCCTCAGAGCAGCATTCAGAAGGAGTATTCTGTTCTGATGAGAGGATCACATCATCATTATACTTCCAATATCTCCGATTCTGTTTTCAAGGTTTCAGTCCAATGGGATTATCTGGTTCCATCATGGCCCAAGAGAACCGCGCCTGAAGAGTTTTTTGAACCCGTATCCGGAAACTTTGATCCATCAACCGAAGCTGCAGAACTGGTTCTTGTAAGTAAAAGTGGGAAAATCTATGCCTGGTCTGCAGATACTCTATCTCTGACAAGCTATAACAGAAAATTACTTCCGGTGGATCGTGTAGACCTTAAAGGAGATACCCTTCACAATTCTGACACAATTAGCTTTTTAGATAGTTTACCACAAATCATCGCTATGCCCTCGGTTGTTGCCAACCGGGTCTTTATGCCCTCCGCCAATGGATGTATCTATTCGCTGAGCACACTGAGTCCTGAAGTTCGTATTGACACAATCAGACTTGATGCCACGCCTTCTTCATACGTTTGCAATTATAAAGACTCGGCATGGGCCGTGGGTTGCAGAAACGGAGTGGTTTTTTTCGGCAATTTCATGAACCCGGTGCACTCTGTTAAACTGAAATCGGACAGTGCAGTCAATGCAGTTGCATCGCTGGCGGGATCATCTTATACAATAGCTGTTATCCAGAGTGATGGCAGGCTTTCTCTTTGCACTGCCGGTAAAAATAGTGCCGATTTATCCATTGTCGTGCCTGGTATTGCTCCATACACTCTGGTTACCGGAGATCTTGATCGAGACACCGCTCTGGAAATAGTGGTTTCGGACAGCAGGCATGGTCTTTGGGTTTACGAGTTAGATCTGAAGTTGGCAAAGGGATGGAAGGAAAAGCCTACCGATTGGCCTTCAACCTACGCCTACATTGATACCAAAAAGCAGAATGCCGATGACCGGACTGTCCTGCCTGTAAATTATTCCGCACCTGCACTTGCAGATCTGGATAAAGATGGCCATCTGGATATCGTTATCAGCGGTACAAACGGAATATATGCATTCAACTACAAGAATGCTTTACTCAGCGGATGGCCGGCATATCTTGATACCCGCTACTGGTATCAGCGCGGCAGTGTCCAGTCATCACCAGCAATCGTATGTGGTGCCAACAGGGAGCCTCTTGTTCTTTTTTCATCGGCTACAGGTGACAATATTACATTCAGGGCTGCAAAGGTGGTGAAGGCAGACCTGAATTCCGGTACTGTATGGTTCTATCTTGAAGATGGAGCACTTGATAGCATTACCGATTTTACCAGAGCACAAATGGATACCATTTTAAACTATAATGATTCGCTCATCGCTCATGATATCACCCCTGGAGGGCTGATTGATGCGCTGACAAAAGACGCAAAACGTCCATCCAAGAACAACTCCATCATACAATCTAGCTGGCCATTGACAGCAGGATCACCTCTTATTTGTTCACCAATGCTGTGTTTTATGGATGAGGACAAGACACCTGATCTTATTGCCGTATCGACTGAAGGATGGGTTTATAGATGGGAAATTGCCAAAGAGATTCTTCCGGATTCTCTTTTCTGGCCTATGCCAGGATATAACAGTGGCCGTTCATTTACCTATGGCGGATCGCCTCTTCCGGTTATTGCAGGTACAAGTGAACCAATCAGCTTTTTCAGTTATCCTAACCCGGCCAGAGGCGTTAAAAATGTAACTATTAAATATCAGTTTTCAGGACCGGCTTCAAATGTTAGACTCGATATATACAGTATAACCGGTTTTGTCGTTTACTCAATGAAAAAGATGGGAAATCCTCCGGAGGAGCTTACTGGAAGTTATCCCAGTTGGAATGAGCATAATGTATCGGTTGAGAAATTCGGTCCTGGCGTTTACAGATGCCGACTGGAGGCAACTATCAACGGGAAAAAACATTCCAGGTTCTGGAAAATGGCTGTCATTAAATAAACCGGACAGGATTCAGAGTGAAACACAAAGCAGTTCTTATATTACTATTTGTAATTTGTTATGGCAGTTTTGCAGCCAGATTCAATGCAGCCGGACTGAAATTTGAAACTGTAAGTACCGAACACTTCAGAATCTCTTACATGTACAATTGCGGGCATCTTGTAGAGAAGGTAAGCAAAAAGCTGGAGCAGCTTTACAGTATTTACAAGGATACCTACGGACTTACTCTTCCATCAAAAACTGATGTGCTGATCATTGACAGCGATTACAGTAACGGCTGGGCACTTCCCTATACCAACACCATCACCTTATGGACTCATGATCTGGATTTTGAACTGCGAGGAACCCATGAGTGGTGGGATGATGTTATAACCCATGAATATGCGCATATTGTTTCTATTATCAGCGGGTTAAAACTTTCTCCTGCAATACCGGATATCCGCTTCGGTTTCTTTTCACATCCTAATGAGAAAAACAGGATGGAGGTTTTTCAGTCGCTGAGCACCAGCATTCTTCCATTCTGGCTCACTGAAGGCATTGCCCAGTATGAAAGTTCACGGAATGGGGCAGACAGTTGGGATTCCCACAGGGATATGATTTTGCGTACCCTGAGTCTTTCCGGTAAACTTCTTTCATGGGCACACATGCAGGTGGGTGCCGGAAAGAGTGATGATTACGAGAAAAGCTACAATCATGGCTTTGCGCTGGTCTCCTATATTGCAGAAAAATACGGTTATGACAAAGTTGTGCTAATGGTACGGGAGAGTGCAAAAATAAACCGGCTGGATTTTGACCGGGTTATAAAGACTGTGCTGGGAATTTCCGGTGAACAGCTTTATGATGAGTGGAAGAATCATCTGTTGAAAAAATACCGTCAGAAAGTAACCGATATCGGTACGCAGGTTTATGGAAGGAAAATAAATAAAGATGGTTTCATTAACTTGTGGCCCAGATTCTCTCCTGATGGTTCCAGAATCTATTTCCTTTCAAACGGTAAAAATGACTACTCCAGAAAACACCTTTATTCCTATGCTCTTAGTGATACTGTTGATGAAAAACAGAAAATCCGGCTTGAGATGGGTATAGGCAATGTCTATGATATTCATGCCCCCACCGGAAAAATTTGTTTTTCCAGTGCACATTCAGTCAAATCCCAGCTTCCTGCCCGTATGGGTGGATCAAGGGTACTGGATCTTTTCACCGATACTCTTCCTCCCGAAAAAAAGAAAATCAGGTTGTTTCATAAAACCGACAAGCAGCTTACACGCAAAAAAAGTGTGTTCAGTTCATCATTTTCACCTTCCGGCGACAGAATAGCCTATGCGCACCGATCGATCGACCGTTTTTTCCTGTCAATCACCGATACCAGTGGAAATTTGGATAAAAAGATCTTTCCGGCGAAGTCAGACAGCATCGAGATCGGATATATTTTCAGTGTAGACTGGGCTCCCAATGGTAAAGACATAGCTTTCAGCTTTATGGATAAGAAAAACCGCAAGATAGCAATTTATGATACTACCGATAATAGCTGTAAGGTTTTTTGCAGCAGTGAATTTGACCAGAGAGATCCATGTTTCAGTCCGGACGGAAAATATCTTTACTTCTCTTCGGACAGAAACGGAATATTCAATATCTACCGTTATAATTTTGAATCGAAGAAGCTTCAGCAGATTACCAATGTAGCAGGAGGCGGTTTCGCTCCATCATTATCTCCAGATGGAAAAAAGCTGGCTTATGCAGGGTACTCAAAGGATGGATATGGCATTTATCTGTTAGACAGTATCAAGGTTTTGTCAGAGATGTCAGTGGAGAATCCTCTTTCTCCCATGAATAAATACCCGATTGCATCAGGCTCCACAGCAGGAGCACCGCAAAAAGCAATTCGAGGAGTTCCAAGGCAACTTCTGGTAATGCCCCTGCTTTTGGGAGAACAGGTAACTAATCAGGATAACAATGTCAATAAAGGTAAAACGGTTCTTAAGACCGGTCTGATTTTCAATCTGATCGATCCCTGGACTCTTTCGGACTTGGGTTCTGAGTTGAATGGATATCTGTTTGTACAACCCAGCCAGATCGCCAAGATGCTCCGATTCCAGAAAGGCTTTTTTGATGTCAAAAATAATTATGATCTGGGAGTTTTTGGTTCCACCCGACTTCTTCCTTTTACACTCTACTTTGATTACACCATGCGGGGTATTGCAGCAAGAGACTGGTTTTTCAATGAAGTAGAAGAGGCGACTGAGATTACCAATTACAATGCCCAGATTCAGGACCTTCTTTTCAGAGTATCCCATTATGCGGGCAGTGGTTCCGGTTCCAGAAACCAGCTAGGCCTTCATCTTTTGGGTGGTATGGATTTCTATGATATCCGGCTTCAGCTCGATGAAGTTACTGTTTTTAAATACAATCTGAACAAAGCGTTCAGAAGTGGAGTAATGGGCACTTTTGCTTCACAGAAGTCTGAGGCTAAGAGTGTCATTTCACCTGTAGGTCTGGTAGCCAAATTACAATACGATTTCTGGAATCAGCATGCATTAAAAGAGGAAAACAGTTTTTCTACCGATGATGGCATTCTCAAGGAACGCTATGATGATTATAAATATCATCAGGTTTTAGGACATGCAAAAATGGGTATGCCAGCGCCCTGGTTTGCGCGCCATGATCTGCATTTAGACCTCATGGGAACTGCGATAAAGGTAGTCAAACAGACTACTCCCATTCCCTCTTTTCTGCTTCCGGTAGCCTGGATTCCCGGCTACTCCTATTATTACCGGGATACAAAAATCAAAAGAATCGTTCAGAAAGATACGGTTGAAATCGAGTACGATACTGCACAAATCACCGGAAAGGCAGTGATTCAGGGCGAGTTGTCCTACAGATTTCCCCTGTGGCCAAGATATCTGATCGATAAGAAAATCGGATTTTTCTACCTGGAAAGATTATATGGGGCAATCAATCTTTCGGGTGGAGCGGGTTGGGATAATCCTTCGGATTTCAAAAATTTTGATCGCGATGACTGGTTGCTTGCATTTGGACTGGAGTTACGTCTGGAGGCTCAGAGCTTCAATAATCTTCCTTTCGCACTAAAGCTTCGCTGGGATAAAGGGTTGGATCAGAAAGCCCCCAGAGGTGGAAATCGTTTCACATTTGCCATTGGATATGATTTCGATAACTGGTCACTCCTTCTTCTGCCGGATTACAAATCAAGCAGGGCAATTTATCGTTAATCTATTCCGGCCGGAAAATAAAGGGTCCGCTCCTCTATTAGCTTTTCAACTGAGAGCTGGCCCGGTGCAACTGGCCTGTGTATAAATCCATAGGTAAATAAAGAACCAAACAGTGGAGCTATTACTCTGGAAACCGAGCCTAATGGTCCCATTGCTATTGTTACCAAAGGTACCTTGCAATCTTCGGTAAATCGCAGAAGCCGTGTTACATCCGCAGTGCTTCTGGCCATTACTGCAATTTTTATGATATCTGCGCCCTGAAGAAGTGCCCTGTCAACCATCGACTGCAAAGCATCAATCGATGGTGTTTTCTCGAAATCGTGCTCCGAAACCAGAATCGTTTTACCTTTGCTGCAAGCCAGAATCTCTTTTGAGATGGGCGTACCAAGCTCTATATCTACGCAATCTACAAAGGGTGCAATAGCCTGGAAAAACTCCAGACGATTATTTTTGTTAAAATCGGTTTCACGAACAGTTCCAATCGACGGAATATCGATCGATGAACGTATCTTTTTTACATAAGAGACAGTTTCCTCTAGGGGGGCATCAAAGCAATCGATTCTCAATTCAATCAGATCGATCCCTTTGCCTTTGAGTGCGGTTATTTCCTCAACAGAGATCATTTCGTCGATGATAGCCACAATTCCCGGCTTTATTCCCAATTCAAAATTGCCAATCTTAGTCATGATTTCTCCATTTTATGGTAATGATTTTTAAAATATCGAATAGCGAAGTAAAGAGGGCTTGGATCTATGTCTCTGCCTCTGCTTCTGTTTTTCTCACAACATCTGTCTCTTAAATTCCAGCCCACTAAATTCTTGCCCCTAAATCCCCCGATGGGGGATTTAGGGGGTTGTAATGCGTTACGCATTTCAATTCAATCTGTTACAAAATCTTACCCTTATGATTTAGGGGGCCCCAAGTATCACCTGGGCCCGATTGTCCAGATATCGGACCAGCCCGTCAGGGATTCGCTTTTTCATCCCTGAATCCTTCCAGATTTCCGGGCTCTCCATACATAGATAGAGAGTGATTTCCGGATAATGAATTTCAAACTCCTGGGCCATTGCCCTATACAGAGCTGTTCTCAAGGGCCTGAAATACCGTAACTTGCCATCCATTCCGGTAATCATCTCACCGGAGAAAAGATTTAGATGATCATTTTTCTGCTTGAGGAGGTTTTTCAGGGCTGGCATAGTCCTGAATCCGCCCATGCTTACCCAGGCAATTCTTGTTGGATCGGATATTTTTTTAAAAATGTTTCTGACCACATTGCGATATTCGGATTCCCAGTTTTTGTAGATAAACATGGGATCAAAATGAAATGCCACATAAAAACCCATCTCAATGCATTGCGCTGCTGTCTTCAGACGTTGCTCCAGGGGAGCTGTTCCGCTCTCCATCCGCTCAATCATTGTCGGTGTATTCAGTGAAAAACCAATAATCACCTTTTCTGGTTTCCTGATAGTCTTTAATGGTTCAATATTGGTGCTTTTTGTCTTAAACTCTACAATCACGTTAGGGTAAGGTTCCAAAAGTTCGGCGATCTTTCTGGCAACACCGGTTTTATTCTCCGAGTACAGGCTGTCACCAAATTCGCCAGTGCCAAACCTTACTACCTCAGATCTGTTGCTCAATTTAGAATGGACTTCTTTTTCCAGATCATCGAAATTATCAAATAAGATCTGGCACTGATAGGGAAAATAGGCCTGTAGAATGCAATATTTGCAGTACATGCCACATCCGGTGGAAGGAGTGAGGATCTGATAACCACAACACAGATATCCCTGAGTAGTTCCAGGGCAGGGTTTCCAGAACTCTCCTTTATTATGTAACCGAACGATTGCCGAGCGATCTGCGGCAGTTTCTTTATCTATTAACGGTGTATCAACCATTTTTTCAATCCTGTTCTGATTATTTATGTGGAAAATAATTTTATCTCGATAACAGTTTGGGGTTTTAAAGGGAAAAATGACAACACGGTGTATAGGCAGAAATTATTGGTAAAGAAATATCTGATACAAAGAACAAAATATCCGGTTGATTTCCAGCTTGGATATTCATCCATTACGAAATCTCCAAATCTCAAATACCAAATATAAGGAAAGACTATAAGTGGTGGTCTCTATCCTGTTTCGAATTTTCTTCTCCTGTTCCTGTTTCAGATTTCGAATTTTCCTTCACTACTCCTATTCCTGTTTAAAATTTGGTTATTTTAATTTGGAATTTGTTTGAAATTTAAGAATTGTGATTTTGGTGCTTTCAGGTCCGAAATTGCAATCTCAAGCATCCTTTGGTCAAATTAACCGGACGCTGCTGATTTGTTTTAATAACTAAAAGTTAATAATTTAAAATATTAGAACGTAATTTCTTTGCTGCTTTAAATTATTTTTTCTCTCTATCAATATGTGTTTTATGCCTGATGGAGGTTTTCATGAATAAATTATTGTGTAGTAGCGTTTTTTTAGGCATCTTGTCTATGCAGTTGGTTGTAACGGCAGCTCCCATGATTTCTGTAGACAGTGTAGATTTTGATGCTGGTACAGTGTATGAGGGAGCCGGTAAAAGTGTCAAACACACATTCACTATAAAAAATACCGGAGATGAATCTCTGGTTATACAGAAAATCAGGGCCAGTTGTGGTTGTACAGCAGTTGATTATGATTCCATAATTCAGCCCGGTGCTTCAGGAAAAGTAACTCAAGAGATAGCTATCGACAGAATTGGTTTGGGAGAATTCCGAAAGTATATCACAATCCATTCGAATGCCAAAAATAACGAATCTCTGAGGCTTTCTTTAGGTGGAGTACTGAAGGCCTATATAGAATTTCCTAACAACTACATTCAGATGAAGGTTGATTCTTCAGCAAAAAAACTTCAGGCGGTAGTCGAATTTATCAGTACAATCAAAGATCTTAAAATCTCTGAGATCTCATTTAAATCATACAGCGATGCATCAGATGGACCAGCATGGCAGTCTTCACTACCACTGTATGTGGACTACAATCTCTCAGAACCGCAAGACACAAAAGACAAAAAGGGCTACTCTTATCGGTTGAAAATAACCACTGACCTGATTAATAAAGAGAAGCGGCAGGGACGTTTCCTGATAAAAACCAATCATCCGCTCAAACCTGAAGTAGCAGTTGAAGGATCGATGATCTGAAGGGTAGCTCCCTTGAAAAGCCCCCAAATCCCCCAAGGGGGACTTTAGGATCGCATAATGTGACCATGTAGCTTGATTTGTGGATCTTAGTTCCCCCTTTGGGGGTTAGGGGGGCTCCATTCTGGGGACTTAAGAACGGAAAAGACCCCGGAATCAAGTTCACAGTAACATCATGAGATCTTAAAGTCTCCCGATGTACATCGGGAGATTTAGGGGCGGGGAATTTAGGGTGCCTTTTCAGATTTAAGATTTGATTTGAGAATTGGAGTAGATATTTTTTCAATGAAATACACACATCTTTATGGTCCGGTTCAATCCAGACGTCTGGGGCTCTCCCTGGGCGTAGATATGATGCCCCTGAAGGTTTGTACACTGGATTGTGCCTACTGTGAATGCGGAAAAACTACCCAGCTTACTATAGAGAGGAAAGAGTATGTATCCGGTGATGAGATAATCGCAGAGCTTTCCGATTATTTACAGAAAAAACCCATACTGGATTATATTACTTTTGGTGGCAGCGGTGAACCTACACTGAATACCGCTCTGGGGACATGTATCAGCTTTATCAAAAAAGAATTTCCCCAGTACAAAACCGCATTACTGACCAATGGAACACTTTTTACTCTACCTGAAGTACGTGCAGAAGTCATGTCGGTCGATCTGATTTTGCCTTCAGTTGATGCCATCTCAGATGAGGCCTTTTCCAAGGTCAATCGCCCTCATCCCTCTCTTGACAACCGATGCATTCTGGAAGGCCTAAAGTCTTTCTCAACAGAGTACAAAGGTAATCTGTGGCTTGAAATTTTCATTATACCTGGTGTTAACGACAATCCTGAAGAATTGAGCAGGTTTAAATCTTATCTCCTGGAAATCAAACCTACACGGGTACAGTTAAACAGTCTCGATCGACCAGGAGCCTATGAATGGGTTAAAGTGGCATCTGCCGAAACGTTGAAAAAAATCGCAGAGTTTTTCTTTCCTCTGCCGGTAGAGATTATTGCCAGAAACTCAAGAGATGTGCCTCAGAACGAGATCCCCGGTGTTGATACTGAACAGACGATACTGAGTCTTCTCCGACGTCGTCCATCAACAATAGAAGAGCTCTCAAGTGTCAGTGGCATTACCATAAACCGGCTTTCGGTTTTGCTTGATAAGCTTATCAAACAGGGGATTGCCGACTCAAAAAGAGTCGGTAACCAATGTTTCTATTACCAAAATCGCACGATTCTTTGACGTGCCTCGCTTCGACCTTTTTGTTTATCGGGTTCAGAAGTTTTTCGACCATATCACCTGTAGATATGGTCTTTTCGTCCTATGTCCGGATTACTTCGAAGGGCGAACCCTCCTTCGTAGCACTTCGAAGGGCGAACCCTTTCTCTGTAGCTACTTCTAAGGGTAAACAAAAATTTCAAGGCCGCTAGTCTAAAGCGGCTCTATGCGATTCACACCAAACAAATCCGAATCAGGTTTGAATACCTTTCGGCGTAACAATAGAACCTTAAGCCAAACTCAATTCAGTATTGGGGAAATAAATTTGGTTCTGGTTTCTCACTTCATCTTTGATTACATCCATTACTCCTGGATAGATGTTTAGCTCTGCACCATAGGTCAGACAGGGAATAAAGCAACCGCCCTCGTGATACTCCCGGCAGGCCCTCGCGACTTCAGCACGAATGACATCTTCACTCCAGTTTTCACAATCCACAACCGATGCTTCGACTCCACCCATAAGGGTTAATTTGAAGTTAGTGTCTTTTTTGATTTGCATGATATCGTTTGTAGGAAGAACACCTTGCCAGATATCGATTCCGACATCAACCATGTCGGTTACTATGGGTTGACAATAACTGTCAGCATGGTGCATGGTGATAATTCCCTGTTGCTTCATCAACCCATAAATCTGTCTATAGGGTTCCTTGAAGAACTCACGCCAGACGTCCGGATGCATAAACAAATTGTGTTTGGTTCCCCAGTCATCATGAAACATGATCACATCAGGATGAAGATTATCGATAAGAATCTGGATATGTTTTTTCTTGAATTCGGTGATATAGGCAATCAGCTCATGCATTGCTTCCGGTTGAACCAGAAAATTGCAGAGTGTGTCTTCAAAGCCCATCATGAAGTGACATGATTCAAAGAGGCCAGTTACAATCCAGGTCATCACAAATTTATCTTCTGCTCTTATCTTCTCTGCCGCTTCCTTTGCCTGAGACCAGTCAAACTCGATGTTTTCGATATCGGGTGCCTTGCAGTATTTCTGCCATTGTGTAACATCAGGACAAACTTTGGTTTTTTCGTTTATGATAGGCATTACACCGGGATGACCTTGTTCCCAATGAAGCGTTATGCCCCAAGGATTGATTGCAGTAGAACCAGGTGCAACCGGACACAAATAGAAAAACAGAGGATCCCACACCTGGGGAAAAGGTTCCCATCCATTAACAAAAGAATCGGGCTTGCCGTTTTTCAGAGTCTCGAATACATTTTCCTTTAACGATAACATAGTATGCTCCTCCTTAGCACTTCGATGATGAATTTGCAGTGACTAAACAAGGTCAATTTTTATTAAAAATTAACAAAATGCTATTTTTAACAGAAATTTTCATTGTTCACCTTTAATCAGGCAAGTGCGGCAACTGTTTACCAGTTGCATCTATTCTATAGTTCTCTCTTCAGTTTAAATAAATTTAATATTAGCCAAAAGAGAGCAACAAGATAAAGAATGTTTAAAGGTTCAGAGGGGAAATTAGTTGTAGATGGTGAAAATGCCTCCTAATCCTCTAAATGGTGACTTAAGACCGGAAAAGAACCAAAAGACTCGGGATCACACCAGTATCATCAGAGAATATTGCTGACCTTTGATAAACCTGAACTTGTAGTTGTCATTGACCAGAAGAGGATTCCGGTAGAGGTTATTCACGGTTCTTTCATAACATAGCTACTCTGTGGAGAAAGGCTTTGGAAAAAGGAATTTTCTGGTACAGATTGTGTTTCGATAACACTCTTACCATCATCTTTTCCTATAGTTCGATACTATCTGGTACAAATTTCGCGAATAATTTAACTTTATCTTCCCATATTGTAAAGTAATGCGTCCTACCATAAAGATTAACAGGCTACTTAGTATAAAAGGAAATCCCTATGAGATTGAGTCAAATTGTATGGAAAATGATTGCCCCATTTTCTCTCGTCATAATGTGGAATACAATTGCAGCCTCTTCATTGCCATTAAACCGGATAGATCTTCCAGATGGGTTTGTGATTAATGAATATGTGTCTGGAATACCCGATGCCCGCTCCATGGCCATGGGGCCCAAAGGAACGCTTATCGTGGGTACCAGAAATGATGGGCGACTTTGGGCAGCATCGGATACCAATGGTGATTTTCGGGCTGACAGGAAAGTGTTATCGCATCAGGATTGACTGTTTATGATAGGTATGAAATTCTTTTGAATAAGCAGAACTCATTAGCTGACTAAATATTATATTTTCTTTGTTCAAGATCGCTTCCCTTTAATTTTTTTATTTTGCTTATTGATAATATAGGTTTTAGCTACTTTTATCTTTGTTAATTTAACCGGACACTACTGAAGGACAATAATAAAAACTCAGAGATAATATGGAAATGCTAAAAATAAACCAACCATAATGGAGAAAATATAGCTGTTAAGAAATCAGAATGCGAAATGCCCGGAAAGCCTGTAGGTTAAGAAAGGAGAAGTTCCTATGAAGAGCAGGGCGAATGGTTTCAGAAAAAAATCTCTGATCGCACTCATTCTGGAAGCTACCAGTTTAAAAATACTTTGCGAAAAGGACAGAGAAGAATTGATTGCAGCCAAGCTTCCCTGGAGTCTCTATGAAAAGCTGCAGCAGATGATTGCAGAACTATCTTCTCTTAACGGAAAAATTCTTCTGTACCGTGAGGATAGTAAATGCGAAACCTCTGTAGTGAAAGACTTTGCCAAAGAATGCTCGAAACTGCGATCAGAATTACGTTCCTCATTGAATAATGCTTTTAAGTTAGCTGAATCGGAAAGAATAATACCCGGACTTTCCAGAAAGAATGCATATATCGATATTTCACAGGATCTGATGGATTTAGCTGTAACTGCGGAAAGATTTATGGCTAAAGAACCGGAGTATTTCACTGACAAAGAGATGGTTCAAAAAGCCCGCATTAATTCGGAAAAACTAAGAAAGATGGCAAGCAGAAAAGATGTAGAGTTCAATCCCTATAATGAGTTGCCGGAAAGTGGTCGCGAGAAGTTTATATTGCTTAACAAAATCATGAAAAGGATCAGAATTTACGGGAGGAAAGCATTTGCCGATGATCCCATTCGAAGATCGGCTTATACGGTAAGATAATTTCAAATCAAAGCAGGGTTTATCTTATTATAGTAGAGAATAAAACAGCATCTTTCCAGGTATAATAATTTATACCTGCGCAAAGAATTCTTCATCTGATGAATATTTTACACCCTCACGGACAAATTCAAATAGACGAAGTAAGGGAAAGAGTTAAGAAATGGCTTTTATTGGATTAAATGAGAGTAAAAAGGGCAGTCCTGGAAACCGGGGCACATCAAATGTAGGCCGGGGCACTATAAATGTAAGCCGGGAAATACCAAATGTAGGCCGGGAAATATTAAATGTAGACCGGGGCACTTTAAATGTATGCCGGGAAATATCAAATGTAGGCCGGGGCACATTAAATGTAGGTTGCGGGAACCCAAAATGGATAACCGGTAGCTGTCTAAACCGTAATTGGGAGGATTGTGGAAATTAAACTTTGATTAGAATGATTGTTTTGATTGAGATAATGATAGGAAGAATGATAAGGGGCTTTATTAATAGAATAAAAGTGTTTTGAGTAAAATAATCCTGTTTCGAGTTGGATTTTCCATTCCTACTTCTGCTCCTGTTTCGAATTTTGGATTTTGTGATTTATTCAGAATACAGTGATCTTTGGTAAAACTAACCGGACACGACTGATTCTTCATTCTTATTCTTCATTCTTATTCTTATTCTTATTCTTATTCTTTTTCTTATTCTTTTTCTTATCCTTTTTCTTATCCTTTTTCTTATCCTTTTTCGTTATTCGATATTCGATATTCGATATTCGATATTCTTTCTTTCCTACTCTCTCTGTTCCCATTTGATCTCAGGAAGCTTCTTTATATTGACTTTGAAATAGAATCCGGGATTGATCTTTTCGGGCCGCCATTGGAAAATCATGTCCCAGCATTCAAGATCGCAGCGGAAATTAAAACTATTATGATTCCACTGATCATCATTAAAATTATAGGTACCATTCCAGCTCACGGACCAGTTTCTGGTAAAATTCAAGCTCGCTGATGCACTTAGGGCGTAGTGCTTTTCCGGTGTGAACATCTCTCCGGGGCTGTCACGTCGCAAAGAGTAGTTGTATGAGGGGCTAATGCTGATTTGCCAATCCTGGGCTCCTTTATTTCCATATTTCAAAGGATCACCGCTGTCCAGTGAATCCAAAACCAGAAGATCACCATCCCAGAACTTTCCTTTTGCACTCAGTGCTCCGGTGCTGAAACTGATATTCATGTTTTTCATTATAGGCATACTCAGAATGTTGTTTTCATCGTAAAGCCAGAAAGAGGAACTGTATCTTATGTTAAGCCCTTTGATGGTGGTGTTTGCATCGAGGTCAAGATCACTCCATTTCCTGCTTTCTTTTTCGAAATCATAACTGGTGCTCATGTTTACAGACAGCATGTGAAATTTGTGTTCCTCGGGCTTGGCTTCACCCTCCTTCTCCCTCAGGATTTTTCCATCAAACTGATTCGACAGGGAGACATCCAGTAGTTGTGATCTTGGGCGCCCCCTGGAATAAGGTATTCCGATATCATAAAATTCCTTTTCCTGGTCGTGTCTGGGGACAAACCTGTAACCGATGCTGGGGCTGAGAGTGTGTCGCAGCCCTGCAAAATTAAAAATCTTAAGAGGGAAAAGGCCATAGAGGTTGGTGGACAGGTTTACACCTGTTTGCCAGGTAATATCACTGGCAGATTCATCGTGTGCTTTTTTGACAGGAGTAATCCTGCGATGTTCTCTTTTGACCACTATTGTGTCAGCGCGCCTCTGACGGTTAAGGATGGTGTCTCTGCTTATAACCGGATAGTTGTAATCATCGTAACGGGTGTCTCTGAAAGAACCTGTAAGCCTGTAGGTGATTGTGTCTATGGCCGTGTCAGTATGCTGGACAGCAGTATCTCTGTAGCCAAAAAAGTTTGACATGTTTGCAGAAAAACTGGGAGTGACATTTATATATTTGAAAAGCTTCTGGGTGGAACTGATATTGAGCGAATGATTCAACCCCGGATGCCAGGTTACTTGAGGAGAGTCATTTCGGTCGATAGTGTGCTTTACAATCCCTTTGGTACTGTAACTGTAAAAAATGGAGTTATACCATTTTGAACTGTCCGGGCTTGCCGATTCGGGTAAAGGAATCAGCGGACGGTTCTGTAAACTGAAATTAAAGGAGGGCAGATCTTCAGTGATAATATCTGTCTGAAGGTCATGAGTGCGTATCCAGTTGAGGTTGGCGCTTGCATTAATTGATTCAAAGCGTCTGGAAAGTGACATGTTTGCAGTAAGTTTCTGATTAACCAGTTCGGTTGAATCTTCAGAAAAATCCTTGAAAAAGTTCTTGGTGGTGATAAGATTACCTGTACCGGTGAGTTTGGTGAGTCCGTCAGGTGTCAGATTCTGATTATGATAGTAATTAAGGGCGAATTCATTATTGTTGGAAATTCCTTCACTGTATCTTCTGCTGTAGGCGTATCGTGCAGAAATGCTTCCATCCAGCAGATACTTTTTTGCATATCTGCTTTGCACTTCCATGACGAAATCATTGAATTCAGCGACTTTGCTCCTGAAAAGAAAGTCTGCATAGTCGTTTGGTGCAAGATAGTATCCGATGTTTTCTATATAACCACCTCTGCCGAAGTTGCCTCCTATAGCCGGGGTAAGAAATCCGCTTCGGCGATCTCTGTTTAAGGGAAAGATGAAATAGGGAAGGACTGCGACAGGTGCATCACCAATGTTAAGCACAATCGGTTTGGCAATTATTTTATCTTTTGGTATGAGTTTGATTTTTTGTCCGTAAAAGTAATAGTGAGGAGTGTCTATGTGAGCGCAGGTTGTGTAATCACCCTGATCCACATAGAGTTCGTTTTGCTCGGATTTGATAATGTTCTGGCCTGTAAAATAGCCGTCATCCAGATGCGTCGAAGCGTAGCGCACCCGTCCTCTGCGGGTCTTTATGTTATATACCATATAGTCCCCATGGGTGGTATCTTTGCCTTCGATCAGTTGTGGAGAACCCGATGCTGTAAAAAGATTGTTGTTTATGGAGTAGAAAATTGTATCTGCAAACAATGCCATATTCTGGTACTTAATCTCTGCTTTACCTGCCAGGTGCAGTATTTTCTCCTCAGCATCATAACTGATATAATCTGATTGATAGTAGATCGTATCGGTGATATCTTGTGTTTTTTTGGGGGAGCTGGCAGCTAGACTATCGGATTCTTTCTGAAGATTGAGTGCTTTCGAACTATCAGCATCTTCACCCGAAACTGTAATTGCAGCAAAAAAAATCGATATTATAATAATTAATTTTTTGATAGATTTCTGGGGCATTATTTCGGGTCCAGGCAGGTTCCGTCCCATTCTCAACAGTTGTAATTTATAGAATCGTTATGCTAAAAATAATTCCTGTTGTACAATTATAGTAATCCAACAGTTTTAGTGTTTTGAGAAAAAACTACTTTTGGGGCAGATTGTATATTAAACCTGCTAAGAATAATCCTTATTACCACGGTGTTGAAATTATGAATAAAATTTCAGTTTTAATTTTCATTTTAGGGTTTTGTTTAAAACTGGTTGCAGCGACTGGAGCTGATTCGATTGAAACTGCTGATACACTTTATTCCAATGACAGCTTGAACACAGAAAAAAGTTCAGAGACTGAAACTGCGAAATCGACTCTTATAATCAGCACTGAACCTTCAGAGGCGATTGTCCTGTTTAACGATTCTGTGAGGGGTGTAACTCCACTCACCATCTCAGATGTTGATACCGGGGTTCACACAATTACACTGAGAAAAAAAGGATGTTATCAAAAAAAAGTGGAACTGCGAATCGATTCTGTTCAGAAGAAAGAGCTGCATTTTGTTCTTCAGCAACCTTCCAGTCTTTGTATAATTACTGAACCTGCAGGCGCCACTCTGTATCTTAATCAGAAATCTGTGGGCAAGTCTCCCTATTCTGGCAATCAGCTTAAGCCGGGAGAATATCGAATCGGTGCAGAAATGGAACACTATCAGAGTGTAGAACAGACTCACAGTCTTGAAAGCAATGTATCTGACACAATCAAACTTACTCTTAATCACACGACCGCATATCTTGATTCGGTCAAAGCATCTGAGATTAAAGAAAAGAAGCGACAAAAACTGTTTAACAGGATTTTCATAGGAGGGGCGTTTGCGCTTTTTGGTCTTGTTTTGCTGATTATTGAAGCCAAAGAGTGAGCTCTTGTATGAAATTTTCCTTGCTCTCCAAAATCTTGTTCTGGCAATTACTCACTGTTCTTTTTTCATCTCAACTTTATAGCCAGTATGTTTCTGTGGATGGTGGTACTTATTTGATGGGAAGCTCAGAAAATGGCGCTGAGGAGGATGAAAAACCGGAACATGAGGTTTCACTTTCAGCCTTTAAAATCGGAAAGTTTGAAGTCAGTGTCTCCCAGTATGATTCTTGTGTGCGCAGTGGAGAGTGCACTCCGGCTCATTATGATGATGGGAAGTGTCTGGCATGGAATGGAAATAAGTTTATCAGGGTTACTGTTCCGCAGAGTTACCGTAATCCTGACAAACCGGTGGTTTGTGTTACCTGGCACCAGGCTGTAGCATATTGCAGATCAAAGGGAATGAAACTACCAAGTGAGGCACAATGGGAGTATGCTGCCAGGGCAGGGACTTCAAACCGTTATTCCTGGGGTGATTCACCTCCTTCAAAGGAAAGGTGCGCTTTTAGCGGTAAACTCGAGAACAGGGGATCTTACAGTCCAAATAACTGGGGCTTGTACGATATGACTGGAAATGTATGGGAATGGACCAGGGACTTGTATGATAAGCAATATTATTCGATGTCACAAAATCAGAACCCTTCAGGTCCGGATGCCGGATTTTATAGAGTTATTCGGGGCGGAGGTTTTTACAGCGGTCCTTCCCAGCTCCGTATTTCAAACCGGCATTGGTTTTCACCCGACTTTGCAGAATTAAGTATCGGGTTTCGTTGCGCCAGATAAAAAGCGGAGAAATAATTCCGGAGTGAAATTATGCTTCAATTAATAATGATAAGCATTCTTCTTTCATCTGTTGATTCGGGTGCAGAGCATTCAATTACTGTGAACCGTTATGGTCGACGAATTCAACTGGACGGATTTCTGTTAGAATGGAATGCCCAATCTGCTTATACCTGGAAAAACAAGGATCAGTTGTGGTATGTTGATGTAATTGCTACAAAAGAAGGGCTATCCGGTTACATTCGTTCGGACAGTTCTGTCAGTTGCTCCTCCTGGACATTTTCTTTCAGGCAATCTTCTGGGAAAGAACCTGTATGGTTAAAGATACCCTCTTCGGAAAGCAGTATTTACAAGGTTGATGGTAAACTTTTTGACAGCGAGAAAAAAGTTACTATCGAGTGGCTTATTCCCTGGGAGCACATTGTTTTTGACAGCACCGGTGATTATAGATTGTTTCTGATTGGAATAAGCGATTGTGGAGATTCCTTATCGGGGATACAGATATCCGGGAGTAAAGCACATGCAGAAAAGAATGAGTCGATAATGTCACTGATTCTCCGTGGTATGCTGATAATAGTTCTTATTGTTATTTATCTTCTGATAAACGCAAAGATTCATGAGCGAAATCTCAGAAAAAAAGATAAAAGGGAACAGATTACAGAGATCAAACCGTAAACGAGATATCGTTATTGCAAGGATTGAGAAGAACCGTTTCATGATGGGCTGTTTCAGACAAAATTAATCAGTTCTGAAAACTCTCAAAAAACAGTTCCAGTTAGAAAATACAGAAAATATCTAAGATTTGGATTCGATATCTTCAATGAGGATAGATTCATCGATAAGAAGAATTGGAATATCCTCTCTGACAGGGTAGAGATATTTGCGGTCTTCTCTTACAAGGCCTGCATCAATGGGTTCTCTAATAAGCTCACCAGCTCTGTTTTTTAAAACACCTTTTTTTATCAACTGGTTTATCTTATCGATGAGTTCCTGATCGGCTAACACCAGATCCTGTTTGGTCTCAGGACAGCAGAGAATATTAAGCAATTCTTTATCTACCATTATTATACTCCTGTAAAAAAGTTGCAGAAACGGATCCTTATTAGTGATTATTCTGCTGAAATGTAGAATATAGTGCTTGTGAGAACCATACCGCAAACGTTAGAACCGAATTTTATCAATTGTTTTAAAGTCAGATAAGCGAAATTGAGGGTTTTACCGGCAGCTCAAATGAGGCGCACTTTATAAAGTGCCGACATTTATTTTTAAAGACTGAAAATGAAAATTTCAGAATGAATTATGTAAAGATGATCGATTCGAAAAAAATGAAGGTGAATAGACCTGGTTCTCTTAGTTTTACCGATTATATAAAGAAGCTTCCATCCCAGTGGGTAATTGAACATTTTCTGAAGGGTTCAGAGGGTCCAAGAAAAATTCTCTCCTCCAGTATGATTGAGGATGCTGTAAAAAAATTCAGTACCCCTGAAGCTTTATGCAAAAAGTATCTGCAGTTGCCTTCCGATTTGCAGTACCGGTGTGCGCAGGTCTATCTTAGTGGAGATCATGGAGTAACTCTGGATACATCCAATCCTTTTGATGATCCTCTTCTGCTTACTTTTCTTGTTTATGCAGCCATATCAAATAATGGGACCGTAAGGATATTTGGTTTTAATCAGTTTGAGAAGCATTTGCGGCCTGAATTGATCAATGTGCTGCTTAAAGAATCGGTTGTAGAGCAAGTTCTCCCGACATCAGAGACGTTTCCATGGAGAGTTTTAAATGATATTGCCACAATTGCAGGGTTATGCTTTCAAGGCAGTATCGTTAAAAAGAGAAACGGTGGCTTTAACAGAGCATCAATGAATCTTCTAAAGAAGCTGGTCAGTACAGGTACTGCTTTGAATGCCAAAATAAGTGAGTATGTCTATTCTGTTGCTATCGCATATCTTAAGCAGAAAAAAATGGTAATCGAGACCGAATCCGATTATCGGCTGGTTTTACCGCTATTTTCCATGTGGCTGACAGAGAAGATATCAGACAGGCTTCATGATATCGAGTCGTTTTGTTTTGAATATTCAGGAGGCTGGAATCGTGAATTGATTTTAGCCCTTATTAAATCGAGTAATACCTGGATCTCATACCGAATATTTCCTGAGAAGGATCAGCAGGAAGCTATCGATGCTTTACATGCGCTCTGGTTCAGTGGTCTCATTGATATGCAGCACAAAGGTGAGGAGATTGCATTTACTAAATCGAAACATGCAGAAAAGAAGACCTTAGAGAAGAAACAGGAAATAGTAGTAATGCCGAATTTCTCAACCATAATACCCCAGGAGGTCGATCCGGCAGAACTGTTTTATTTTAATGAACTGGGACAACTGCTATCATTGGATCGGGTTTACTGGGGAAAGATCAGTAAACAGGTTATACTGAACAGTTGCACTCGTGGGATCGATCCGGCTCAGGTACTGGAAAGGCTAAGTAACTGGAAAGCGCCGTTGAATGTGCAGGAAACGGTTCGCGAATGGATTCGGGAATTTTTACGTTTATACATTACCGATCAGAATATGCTGGTATCCAGTGATGAAAAAGTGACCATGCAGATCAATTCCTATGATCCGATCAGGTCTTTTCTTGAACCTGTCAGTGCGCATGCAGTTTTCAGAATTAAGAAAGGCAGCGAAGATAAAGTAAGAGAGATTCTGCAGAATCTGGGTTTTGACACTCGCATGCCTGGACAGGACAAATCTGCTGAATCGATAGAACAGGTTTCTCAGGAAACCGAAACTGAGCTTGCTACTGTCTGGAAAGCGATTACAGAAGTTGAAAAACCGATAGAGCAGACTCCTTCACCCATGAGAGGAACCAAATATGGCAGTGAACTGAAGGTTCTGGACACCAGTGAGATTGTTCATGTAATTGATTATGCAATATTGACAGGGGGAGTAGTCAGCTTTGATTATGAAGGAAGTCCCTATTTAAAACAGGGAATTTATACAGTAAAGCCGCTTTCTTTTCAAAAGGGGATTGATCCTGCATTTGAGGGTGAGGTTACCCGCACAAAATCCAAAAAAATGTTTTACCTCAGGAAAATTCGCAAGATCGGGGTTACACAATAATGAATGGTAAATTTGTACATCTCCATAATCATACAGAGTACAGTTTTCTGGATGGGGCAATACGGATAAAAGATCTGGTAAAGAAGACTGTTGAGTTTGGTATGCCTGCAGTGGCCTTGACTGATCATGGCGGTTTGTTTGGGGCAGTTGAGCTTTTCGAAACATGCAAAGCATCGGAGATAAAACCGATTCTGGGTATGGAGGCATATCTTGCTCCCAAGTCACGTTTTGATAAAAGTACCGTTAAGGATGAATTCTCTTATTACCATCTGATTTTACTGGCTGAAAACAATGTCGGATGGAAAAATCTGATGCGTTTGAGCAGTGTGGGTTTCAAGGAGGGTTTCTATTATAAACCCCGTATCGACATGGAGATTCTCAAAGAGTGCAGTGAGGGATTAATCGCTACATCTGCATGTATTGCAGGTGCTATACCAAGAGCGCTGCTTCAAGGAAACCGTCAGCAGGCAAAGGCTATTACGGAGCAGTATCTATCGATTTTTGGTGAGGGAAATTTTTTCTTTGAACTCCAGAATCATGGAATGGAAGAGGAGAAAATTGCTTATGATGAGATGATCAGTCTTGGCAGGGAGATGGGAGTACCATTTATCGTGGCTAATGATGCGCACTATCTTTGTAAAGAGGATGCTCAATCTCACGAACTGCTTCTCTGTATTCAGACCGGCACTACTATGAGTGATCCCAAAAGATTTCGTTTCCCTACAGACCAGTTTTATTATAAATCGGCAGAGGAGATGGCGGCTCTGTTCCCTGAAATACCTGAAGCTTTGAGTAATACTGTTGAAATTGCTGAAAGATGCAATGTTTCGATAAAAGCCAAGCCTCAGCTTCCGGTTCCAGAGGTACCTCAGGGTTTTTCCAATCCTGAAGAATATCTGGGGGCTCTTGCCAAAATGGGACTAAAGGAAAAATATTCGGAGATTACACCTGTATTGGAGGAACGGCTCAATTATGAGCTGGATGTAATCTGCTCTATGGGTTTTGCCGGGTATTTCCTCATTGTGCGGGATTTTGTCCAGGCCGCCCAGAAAATGGGGGTCGGGGTTGGTTGCAGAGGCTCGGCGGCTGGAAGTCTGGTCGCTTTTGTAATCGGCATTACCAGTGTTGATCCTATCAAATTTGATCTAATCTTCGAACGCTTTCTCAATCCTGAGCGTGTTTCCATGCCTGATGCTGATATCGATTTTGCAGATCGCGATCGTTACAAGGTCATCGATTATGTTATCCAGAAATATGGCAGGGATGCGGTCTGTCAGATAATAAATTTTGGCAGAATGAAAGCTAAAATGGTGGTAAAGGATGTTGCCAGGGTGATGGGAATCTCGGTGGCAGATGCAAACCGTTTGTCCTCAATGGTAACTGAAAAAAATCTGGAAAAATCGCTGGCTGCAAATAATGAACTGGTTACTGTTATAAAGAATAACCCTCAATATACTGAGCTTTTTCGTCATGCCGGAGTGCTTGAGGGGCTCTGCAGGCAGGCTGGAATGCATGCCGGTGGAGTAATTATTGCACCAGGAGAAGTCGTTAACTGGGCCCCTCTTTTTAAGCAACCCGGTGCAGACATAGTGATGACCCAGTTTGACATGAATTATGTGGAAAAAGTCGGTCTAATCAAAATGGACTTTCTTGGTCTTCGCACCTTGACTGTGCTGCAGGAAACCCTGCGACTTATCCAGAAATATCATAACAAAAAAATCGATCTGTGGAAACTTCAGGATGGTGATCCCAAAACTTATGAACTCTTTGGCAAAGGAGAAACAACAGGAGTCTTTCAGTTTGAATCAAATGGCATGCAGGATTATCTGCGTAAACTTAAGCCAACTTGCGTAGAAGATCTTATAGCCATGACAGCCCTTTACCGACCGGGGCCTATGGATAATATAGATACCTATATCCACCGTAAACATGGAAAAGAGGAGGTGGTGTACCTGCATCCTATGCTTGCTGAAATTCTGGATGTTACATACGGGGTTATTATCTATCAGGAACAGGTCATGCGTATTGCGCAAAAAATGGGCGGCTTTACTCTGGGACAGGCTGATGTATTGCGTAAAGCAATGGGAAAGAAAAAGGCCGATGTCATGGAGGAGATGGGGAAAAAGTTTGTGGACGGTGCGGTATCTAAAGGTATCGATCCCAAAATTGCCAAAGACGTCTTTGATTTGATGGCAAAATTTGCAGAGTATGGATTTAACAAGGCGCATGCTACTGTTTATGCACACGTTTCCTATCAGGCTGCATACTTGAAAGCTCATTATCCTTTGGAATACATGACCGCTAACCTGACATCCTGGATAGGAAACCAGGACAGCTTTCTTGTCATGAAAAATGAAGCAGAGCGAATGGGTATAAAGATTCTTCCACCTGATGTAAATTCGAGTGATATTGAATGCAGTATTGATAATGGAAACATTCGCCTGGGCATGGGAGCCATTAAGAATGTAGGTAAGGGTGGTGAGTCAATTATAGAGGCCCGTTCCAAAAAAGGTAAATTCAGCTCGATCTTTGATCTTGCAAAATCTGTGGATCTAAGAGTTGTAAATAAAAAATGTCTGGAATCGCTTATCTGTGCCGGTGCCCTTGATTGTCTTCAGGGTACGAGAGCGCAACTTTTCGAAGGAATAGATAAGGCGATTGAATATGGGGGGAGCTTACAGAAAGAAAGACTGTCCGGGCAGGTTAATCTGTTTGATAGCCTTTTTAACGATTCTGGGGATAATGCTGAAGCTTCTATACCTGAACCCCCTTTGCCTGACACTCCGCCATGGCCTTATAACCAGCTCCTACAGCGTGAAAAGGAAATTTTAGGTTTTTATATAAGCGGACATCCTTTGGACCGCTATAAAGATGAAATAAAAGGATTTTCCACCATTTCGCTAAAAAAAGAATCCTTAACCGAAGTAAAAGATTCAACTTCTGTTACGGTGGGCGGGCTTATCACCAGTCTTAAAACTCATACTCAGCGTGATGGCAGGATTATGGCGTTTCTGGAACTTGAAGAGTTTGATGGCTCAATTGAACTTCTTGTATTCAGTGATGCTTATGAGAAATTCAGCCACTTGCTGGCTGTAGATAATATGGTCCTGATTCATGGTCAGATAAGCAAACGTGATGGCGAAGAAAAACCCAAACTAAGGGTGGAAAATTGTATCTCGCTTGCAGAGAGCAGGGAAAAACTGACTCGAAGTGTCCATATACAACTCAATACCCAGGCATTGGAAAAGGAATTCATTCAAGATATTTACAAGCAATGCAAAAACATGAGAGGTGAATGCTCTTTGGTAATACATCTTATAACAGAAGATCAGAACAAATGTAAGATTCGTGCCAGAAATATCAAAGTGAGTGCTGCACCAGAGAATATTAAGGAACTTCGTGCAAAAATTGGAAAGGAAAATGTATGGATAGGCAAAAATGCAGCCTGAGCTTTGTTGATTTGATCCGCATACCAATATTTCTGTTATGGGTTATCTTCAGTACTGCTGTTTACAGTATCGTATGCATTCTTTTTGTGCTGTTTGCTCCTTCCATCTCCAGATACATCGGCAGACTATGGGTAGTTCATCTTCTGTGGATGGGGGGAGTTAAAATTGAGGTGGATGGCCTTGAGAAGCTGGATATTAATAAAAGATATGTCTTCATCTCCAATCATCAGAGTGCTCTCGATATTCCGGCAATTATCGCAGGTTTGAAGCATTATGTGAGTTTCATTGCCAAAAAAGAATTGTTCATGATTCCTTTTTTCGGATGGGGAATCTCGGCTATGGGCCATATTCGCATAGACCGGTCAAATCCCAGAAAAGCCAGAAGTTCACTGGATAAAGCAGTCGA
Source organism: Fibrobacter sp. (assembly GCA_012519985.1). GTDB lineage: Bacteria > Fibrobacterota > Chitinivibrionia > Chitinivibrionales > Chitinispirillaceae > JAAYPC01. The sequence goes on along the minus strand of JAAYPC010000067.1, from coordinate 28,758 downwards.
GCAGCTCAAGAAGCTTAATACTTCATTAATCCTGTTTCCGGAAGGTACCCGCAGTTCGGATGGGCAATTAGGAGAGTTTAAGCAAGGGAGTTTTGCCCTGGCTCTTCAGGCCGGTGTTCAGATGGTTCCACTGACAATTAAGGATGCTATGCTGAGATTGCCAAAAAAATCTTTGAGAATTAATCCCGGTACCATTTATCTGCAAATCGGGGATCCCATAGATGTTACCCCCCAAACCACCAAAGCCGAGATCTGCCAAAAGGCTCACGACGTAATTAAAAGATCTTTAAACCAGTGCTCTATTTAGAAATGAGAGAATTCAGTATAAAAAAGTAAAGGGAACCTTTCGGTTCCCTTTACCCTCAGGCTTGCGCCTGATACCCCATCATCATCACACACATCTGCCATTCTTCATGGCATAACACCTGTAATATAATAATAGCAACGGCTGTGCCAAGACTTTTTTTTTATTAAAAATGCTTTTTAATGTGATAGGGTAGCAGTTTTTTTAAGTTTTACAGAAAATGGGAGTGATTTTTTTATGGGTCATTCTTGTACTATTCGGGCAAAATTACCGAAAAAGGAAATTAATATCCGAAACTAATGGAATAAAAAAATGTGGGTTAATGAAAAAACGGCTTACCTGCTTTTAACATCAAGAATTTCCCAACCAAAACGTTTCGCATATTTGCGAAGTTTGTGATCAGGATTAACTGCTATCGGATACTCAACCGCGTTCATCACAAAACGATCAGAATACACATTGGCATAAAGAAATGAGCTGTCAGGATCAAATTGGTACTCCTTTTTCAACTCTCTTAACACCTCCAGCTTTCCTATACCATAGGGCATTATTCCACATACATTTCCAGTATATTCGCCCCTGCAAACTTCCAGCGTTGTAGCCTTATAACCATGTAACTGAAGTTTTCTGACAAAGCAGGCTGCGATCAGATCAAGAGTCCCAGTAAGCAGCAACAAAAGATCGCCTCTGGCACGGTGCTGATTAATCCTGTCACGCATCTGTGGGAATACAAAATCATCAATACGCGGTTCAAAATAAATCCGGGCAATATCCTGAAGCTTTTGGTAATCTTTATTTTTCAGATATGCTTTATTTACTCTGGTGATGGCATGCAGATTTCCTCTGGTTTTCCAGATAGCAGCAAACATTTGCACCAGATTTAAAGGAGATAGAATACCATTGCGTAGCAGATAAAAAATGAAAGTTTTCTCAGCACTGGTGTGAGGTATCAATGTGCCATCAAGATCAAAAATTGCCGCCGATTTTAATTCCGCCATCAAGGAACTCCAATTTTTCCACTTCCTGTTAACAGACTACCTTTAATGCTGATGGAACTATCGATATCTCCACCGGTGCTTTTCCGTAATATTCACCATCCACATGAACCTTATGGTGGCCATGATGTTCGATGGAGATATGTTTTGCCTGAATATGCTCTACATCAGGAAGTGCTGTGAGATCACCTTTGTGCAATTCCCATATATAACGCAGAAGACTCAATGCATCTCTTTTCTGAAAAATAACAACATCCAGAACTCCATCATGGATACTGGCACCAGGAGCAATTAAAATCGATGACCCATAATATTTACCATTACCTACTATTACTATATATCCGCTTTTGTGAATTTTCTGGTCTACACACAGACGAATCGAATGAAAAGGATATCGGAGCAGATCTCTGATTCCATTAAGAATATAGGCTCCTGATCCAAACTGTTTTTTCAGTGAAGACTCGGTTTTGCTTATCACATAGGCATCAAAGCCGATTCCGCACAGACTGGTAAAGTACCGGTCATTCACTTTTCCCAGATCTATTGACTGTATTCTGCCATGACCGATGATCTGGCATGCCGATTCTATATCACTGGGGATTTTCAGTTCCATTGCGAAAAGGTTTATTGTGCCAAGCGGAATTATCCCTAATGCGGTCTGAGATCCTGCTAAACCGTTGACTACAGAATTGATGGTCCCATCTCCTCCTGCTGCAATTACCAGATCATATCCCTCTTTTACACACTGGCGGGCGATCTCGGTTGCATCGGTTGGACTTGAAGATTGAATTACTTCAGCATCTATTCTACTTTGATGTAACGTGGATAAGATGCGCTCTGAGTATTGATTATAAATTCCTTCTTTACTTATTTTGTTCCGGTCTTTGCCTTTTTTACCGTTTTTCCCGGAACCAGGATTCATAATCACCTTTACCCTGGTAAATGCTGCAGCCTTAGGATGACGAAGAACGGTTTTGGCATATCTGAGATCTTCTGTTGTAAAGGGCGCAAATACTACTTCAGGATCATTGCATTCATAATAACAGATACTGGGGGTTGGAAGGTTATGCTGTTCAATCATGGCGGTCAACATTGGACGGGTGATGCCTGAATTATCAAGTAATCCGTCCTGACTGTTGAGTTCGTCAAGCTGTTTGAATAATTCAGGCAGATATTCAATGCATCGTGATAAGCCCAGATATCCAGGTATTAGTTTTTTACCTTTCAGAGAAACCACTTCCCTTTTTAGATGAGGAAAATGATCTGTTCGGGTATCGCTGATAAAAGGGAAAAAAAGGTCTTCTCTGCTCTGTTCAAACTGGAGTAGAATTCGGTTGATTATTGCAGTAGTGAGAAGGACAGTCTCACATGGTAAAAGCAAATAACCCTGTACAGCTTTATCGTTTTGTTGTGGAAATAACTGTTGAAAGATTCTTTCGGCGGTAATCGTGGCAGGGGTTAATCTTTTATCCACATAGCGCATGCAGAGAAGCTCGTCCAGCTCATCGGGACCTATAACCGTTATTGCATCAATGCCACCGGAACCACAAAGCGCATCTATGGTCCACTCCAGTACCGGTTTGCCAGCTACTATCTGCATCGCAGAGTATTCATTTCCAGACCCGGTTTGATCGGTGCTTATGCGTTTGCAGGCAAGAACTATTGTTTCTATCTTGATCATATTCCTCTTCTCTGGGCACAAAGCAACTCAGAAAAGAGCTGCCAGACGATTAAGAGAACTTAACATGTCTATACCTTTGCCAATAACTGGTTTCCATATATCCCCATAACTTCTGATGCGGTTAAAAATGGAATAAATGTTAAAATGATCGGGAGTTAATTGATAATTGATTTCCTCCCACAAAAGAGGTGCTGAAACCGGAGCTCCATCTCTGGGGCGGATTGAATACGGAGCGGCCATGGTTTTTCCCTTCGAATTTTGAAGATAATCCAGATATACCCGTCCCTCCCTTTTTTGCGGAACTCGTTCCAGACTGCTGATTGCCGGAAGGCGACGGTTAACCAGGGTGCATACAAGCAAAGAAAACTGGCGAACCTGTTCAAAGGAGTATCTGGCACCGACAGGTATATACAAATGAAGTCCGGTAGCTCCTGAAGTCTTTACGAAATGTGGAACATCGATGGACAGAAGAATTTCATGGATCATGAGTGCACAGTCTATTACATACTGAAAAGGACACTCAAGCGGATCCAGATCGATTACCATATAATCCGGATAATCGCCACTGTCTACACGTGAGTTCCAGGGATTTATCTCTATTGATCCAAGGTTTACTACATAAGTAAGAGTGGGTTCATCCTGACAAAGAATATAACGGATATTTCCGGATTCCGACCAGATATCAGCCGTAGCAACCCAATCGGGCACGTCTTCCATATTTTTCTGGAAAAAATCCTTTCCATATATGCCATCAGGAAAACGATGAAGCGATAGAGGACGATTTTTCAGGTGAGGAAGCATTACAGGAGCGATTTTGCGGTAGTATTCTATAATTTCACCTTTGCTGATATTATCAGTGGGAAAATAAATTTTTTTAAGGTTGGTCAGCTTTAATGTTTTCCCATCAATGGTTGTAAACAGCTCATCGGATGATTTGATCGAATATTGAGGTGCGGGTTCTGCAACAGCGACCGGGTACTCTCTTTTTACATCCAAAGGTTTCAGATCATCACGAAATCCCAGAAACACCGGCTGGCGCAAGATGCCATCGGTTGTCCATTCTGCAAATTTGACTTCACACACAACATCCGGTTTAACCCAGGTTATTTGACTGCTGCTACCAGGAAAATTGCTGAAAGGACAGTAGCTGCTTTTTATCTGATCCAGATGCTGACGAATCTGAGGAAGTTCATCAACTGTGAATCCCCCTCCAACGCTGCCAGTATAAACCAGGTTGCCGTTTTGATACACTCCTAACAGTAGTGCCCCTATTCCGGTGCGTCCCCCTTTGGGTTCGGTAAAGCCTCCTACCACAAATTCCTGCTGCATGGTAATCTTGATTTTCTGCCAGTAAGAAGATCTTTTCCCCTCCAGATAAGGACTGTTAAGATTTTTTGCCATTATCCCTTCGAGCCGGTTTTCCTTAGCCAGTTTATAAAAAGCTACTCCATAATGTTGGACGTGGTCGTTATATCGGATGTGATAGAGTTCTGGAAGAACCAGCTTCAGCAATGATTTTCTTTGTTTAAGGGGAGAAGAGCGTAAATCATTTCCTTGCAGAAAAAGCAGATCAAAAATATAGTAAAGGAGATTTCCCTTTTTGGTTCGCCGATAATTTTGCAGAAGATTAAAATCAGCTCTTCCTTCAGAGTCAACCACCACAATCTCTCCATCAAAGATGGCTTCAAAATGGATGTTTTTCAAATCTGCAACTATCGGCTGATAATCATCTAAAAAACTTATTCCATTTCTGGAATAAAGCTGTACGGAACCAGGTCTTGTCTCTGCGATAGCCCGGTATCCATCCCATTTTATTTCGAAAATCCACTCTTCATGGTCAAATGGTTCTTTGACAAGTTTAGCCAGCATGGGACGAAGCGGTCCCTTTGGAAAACTGCTTTTTATTGCACCAGGAATGTCCATGTCGCTCAGATTTAAAAATTCAGGTGGGGCATTACTACTGATCTGCTCCATGGTTCTGCCACTGCGGATCGATCGGGTATCATCGGGGATGGGATTGGCTGAAGCATATTGATCCTGCTTTTTAATAAGAAGCCAGCCATTGGGCAGACCAGCTCTATGAAGCTTGATCAGATGGAAAGTTCCTTTTATCCTGAGGCCATCGAAAGCCAAAGTGATGTGACCTTTTTCAATGAATTGTTTAAGCTGGTTTTGAGCTTCAGTTTTACTGAGTGCACCCGGAATATGGTAAGTTCCTTCATCCCAGATCATCACTGTACCAGCTCCATAATTGCCTTCAGGTATCGTTCCTTCGAAATTTCGGTACTCAAGAGGATGATCTTCAACCATTATGGCAAGTTTCTTTTGCAGAGGATCCAGGGAAGGGCCTTTAGGGACTGCCCAGCTTTTCAGCACTCCTTCAAGCTCAATGCGCAGATCGTAATGCAGATGTGAAGCCTGATGCTTCTGAATGACAAACCGAAGTGGCTGATCTGTGAACTGAAGATTTGCTGATGGTTCACCCGATCTATTAAGATCCCGCTTTTTTTGATAATCATGAAGTGATTTCATAAAAGCTATGCTGCCTTTTTCTCTTTTTCCTTAGCCATTCTGAGACTCTCATTTAATCGGCTGAAAAGATCGGTTACCGCTGCTGGTGCTTTTGGGGGTGGAGTCGGCGCAGGGATTTTTCCTTCGATTTTCTGTTGGAGAAGTGCTTTAAGATCTTCGTAATAGGTATCTTTGTACTGTTGAGGATTCCATTTCTCGGTGAGTTGATCAATAAGCTGAATGGCCATATCAAGCTCTTTTTCGGATACCGATTCAGCTCCTTTTTGCGGGATATCGAGTTCTTTGTATGATCTTAACTCATCTGCAAATCTCATGTTGTTTAAAAAGATTACCGACTCATTCGGTTTTATAAGGGCCATGTGTTCACGTCTTCGCATGACATAGCGTGCAATACCTGCCTTGCCGCTTCGAAGCAAAGCCTCTCGCAACAGAACATAGGCTTTTTTGGCTTCCTTTACCGGCTCCAGAAAGTAGGGCTTTTCCATGTAATAATGGTCAATTTCTGAGTAATTAACGAAAGAAACAATTTCTATGGTTTGAGTTTTGTGGACATTAGCCCTGGAAAAATCCTCCTCTTCAACAATTACATAATCTCCTTTACGGTACTGATACCCTCTGACAATTTCCTCCTTTGGTACTTCTTCACCGGTTTCTTTGCAGACTTTGGCGTAGTGAATTCTGCAATGATCGGAACGCCTTAAAAGATCAAAATCAAATGTGTGACTTATTGTTGCATTATAAATTTTCACAGGGATATAGATAAGGCCGAAACTGAGTGCACCTGACCAGATTGAGCGCATTGTGCCACACCTCCGCTTTGGTATTAAATCTATTGAGGCCGGGCCTGATCAATAAATTCGCCTCTGCAGGCAGCACTGTTGCACCTGGCACGATGCAGAAAAACTTTCTGTGCTTCAGAAACGTTCTCTTCTTTACCAGCCCAGCTTTGAAGTGCCATATCCTGAAGTGCACGAGAAAATGAAAAGATTAATTTCCATGGCTGAATACCAGTGTCATTTATGGCAGCCAGATTTCTTGTGGCCTCTGTCGGAGATTGACCTCCAGACAAAAATGCTACCGCAGGAATTGCTGCAGGAACTGATCTGCGTAAAGTTCGGATTGTTGCCTGTGCAACCTGGGATGATGTGCCTTGGGCAGAAGAATCTTTACCTGCAAGTACCATGTTAGGTTTGAGCAGAGTTGTTTCCAGAATTACCCTGTGTCTGTGGAGGTGATAAAAGACACTCTGGAGCACATGAGTGGTAACTTCTTCACATTTGTTTATAGTGTGATCTCCATCCATCAGCACCTCAGGCTCTACGATGGGAACGATATCTGCCTGTTGACAGAGTGCAGCATAGCGGGCCAGGACCTCAGCATTGGCATCAATGCATAGTTCTGAAGGCATAGATGGTCCGATGGAAAATACAGCCCTCCATTTGGCAAACTTTGCGCCCATTTGTCGGTATTCCAAAAGTCTTTGTTCCAGGCCATCCAGTCCATTGGTGATTTTTTCATTCTGGTAATTTGGCAGAGGAGTGGTACCTTTATCAACCTTTATTCCGGGGATTATTCCTTTATCTGAAAGCAGATCGATAAGGGGAATTCCAGAACTGTTTTTTTGTCGTATAGTCTCATCGAAGAGTATTACAGCGGAGATATATTGTTCGATTCCTTTAGTTGAAAAAAGCATTTCACGATATTGCTGGCGGGTTGCAGGAGTGGATTCAATGTTGTTTTTTGCAAATCTTTTTCCGATTGTGCCAGTGCTTTCATCTGCTGCCAGTATCCCTTTTGAATCTGAAAGTATTTCTTTAACAGTCTGTTCCAAGCTCATAAATTGCTCTCCTAACTTCAAGAATGTCAGGGTGGAAACCCGGGGTTCCTATTATATAAAGTGGAAAGCAAAAACTGTGTCCAGATAGGGAAATAAGGAAAACAGCATTATGCTTAAAGGCTGAAGCAGGAAAAAAATAAACCCAAATTTTCCATTAGACAGTAACTGGCTTTGTATCTGGCAGAGAGGATCGGGCCTTTAATTTGTCCACAGCCCTTTTATAGAGTTGTTTATTCCATTGAAAAGACATCTCCCCGAGGAAGCGTCGAAGTAACTGTCAACGAAGCTTACCGAAGCAACCAACAGGTTTGCCAGGTCGGGTTTAATTAAGTCCCTGCCTAATGGGCAATTTGGGATAAAATCATTCAATCTTGCCGAGAGCTGATTATTAACCGGTTATGCCACCATAAAGATCGGTGATTTTCCGGGCAAAAGAGCTTAATGATGGATCTCGCGCTCCCATTAATAAAACGCATTCACCAGGTTTGACCTTTTTTTTGAGCATATCAAAGATATCGCTGCGAGACTGAGGTGCATGCTTTTCAAATGCAACGGTTCCCAGTTCATCGATAATTTCTTTTGATGAGATATCTTTATTTGCACTGCCTCCGGCATAATAAATTGGCAGCAGTAAAAGCAGATCATCGGCTTGAAGTTCATTTCTGAAAACATCAATATATTCGTTTTTCAAGAACCTGGTGGGACCGAATCCATGCGGTTGATAGATAACTGCAAGATGGTTGGAGATACCACGTGCAGCTTTGATTGCAGCTTTAATTTTTTCAGGATTATGTGCAAAATCATCTACCACATGCACTCCCTGCATTGTCTGATATACAGTAAAGCGACGCGCTACACCCTGATATGTACTAACCGCATCAGAGAGAGATCTGGGATCACATCCCAATTTTTCACATGCACACAAAGCTGCTGCGCAGTTTGACAGATTATGCAGCCCTGGTAATGGAAGCTGGTACTGGATTCCATTGCGGGTCATCACAGAGGTATGGGATTTCAATTCGTATGTATCGGGATGCCAGTCTGCCTTATTAGTCAGGCCGAAGCTAAAAGATGAGTTTAATGAATGTAGCCGTTTATCATCTGCATTAATCAGGCTGAAATCAGACTGGCTGGTAAGTTTGTCAAACAGCTCCAGAATATCAGCCTCGTTTTTATGATCTTTTGATACATTAAGAATTATGCTCATGAAAGGGTTATATTTAGTGAGGGTACCATCACTTTCGTCTGCTTCCACTACCAGTAAATCAGAGGTCCCCTGGAATGCATTTCCGATGAGTCCCTGTTTTTCCAGACGTTTAAGGCTGGCCCCGCTTATAAGCGATGGTGATTTACCCGATGAGAAGAGGAACTCAAAGATCATCGCGGTTACAGTTGACTTTCCACTTGTTCCTGCAATAGCAATAGTTTTTCTGGTTGCAATAATTGCGGCCAGAAGATCTGATCGATGCAGAATGGGGATCGCTTCTTTTTGAGCTTTGGCGATATCTGGATTGGAGTTCTCAATAGCAGTTGAGACACAGATGGCATCAGTGCCTTTTTGTATTCCAGAGCCATCCTGCTCAAAAATCTGACATCCGATGTCAAGAAGACCGGATTTTACTTCGGCTGTATCTTCACTATTAATCAAGCGATCCGATCCGCTGATATTTAATCCCTGCCAGCGAAGATACTGAGCTATAGCGCTCATTCCGCTTCCAAGAATACCGGTGAAATGAATCGAATTATACCGTTTATTGTTAATCAATAAAGACAATTGTTCCCTCCTCCACTGAATCAAAAAGCTCGATGATATCCTGATTTCTCATGCAGACACAGCCATGGGAATTGGGTTTTCCAATACGGTTTTCCTGGTTAGTACCGTGAATGTAAATGTATCGCTCATAGGAATCTATTCCGGGGCCGCTATTAATACCTTCCTCCAGTCCTCTTAGCCTGAGAATGCGGGTTAAGATCAGGTTTTCTTTGGTTAATCCCTCATGCCAGTTTCTGCCAGTGTCATTTCTGGATTCGAAAATTCTTCCAGAAGGAGCATCTTTACCGATTTTTTCTTCGATCCGATGGATTCCAGGAGGAGTCATATTCGAGCCTTCTTTGTTGCCTATTCCAAATCTCGAAGTAGAAACATCGAACGAGTGTATGATCTTTCGGTTTTCAACAAGGTATAATTTCTGGTGTTCAGTATTAACGATAATAATACGATTGGGATCTAAAAATAGTACATTCCTGATTCTATTGATTATTTTATCGATTTCTGATTCAAGCATATTGTTTAATATTCAGCTAATGTGAGGTTTTGCATTATAGACGTTGTGTTTCCCAGATAATATAATAAAGTGTATATAGATATCATCTCATTGTCAAAAACTAAACTGTAAAGGATGGAACTTATGCCAGTAGATCAGCCATATCCCACAAGTAATGAGGACACCTGGAGACTTTTCAGAATAATGGCAGAGTTTGTGGAAGGTTTTGAGACACTTTCCCGAATTGGCCCCTGTGTTACAATTTTTGGTTCAGCCCGAACACCGGCTGATCACAAGTATTATCAAATGACTGTTGAAGTAGCCCGACTGGCCGCAAAACAAGGTTATGGTATAATCACCGGAGGCGGTCCTGGAGTGATGGAAGCAGCCAATAAGGGTGCAACAATGGAAAATGGAAGATCAATAGGTTTAAATATCCAATTGCCCTATGAGCAGCTTCCCAATCCTTATATAAAAACGCTTCTTAACTTTAGACATTTTTTTTGCCGTAAAGTGATGTTTCTTAAGTATACTTCTGCTGTGATTATCATGCCTGGTGGTTATGGCACAATGGATGAGATGTTTGAAACTCTTACTCTTATTCAAACCCAGAAAGTTGCATCTTTGCCACTGGTACTGATGGGATCGGAATTCTGGAAAGGATTGATGGATTGGCTGGAGAAAACAATGTTGCAGCAGGGCTACATTCTGGAAGCTGATCTTTCTCTTATGAAAATAACTGATGACCCACAGGAAGCAATAGATTACATCAGCAAGCAAAAAGAAACCAGGGAGGTATCCGCTAATTTTGTATAACTTTTTGAGAAACTTTAAAAAAAAATATTGACATGTCTATTTTAATGAAATATTATTATAGCTGATCTGCAGTTTTGCCGGTCTTAACTATCTTTGACAACAGCAAATAAACTTTAAGGTTGTATAAAATAATCAATATTGATTTGTAAACGTGACTGCAAAACGCATGTCATCTACAAGGTTTCCTTAAAAGGAGGATGTGAAGTGTTAACCAAAAAAGCTGCTGCAAAAAAGAAAGTATCCGCCAGTAAGGCCACCAGGAAAGCAGTAAAAAAAACACCGGCCAAAAAGTCTGTTGTCAAGAAGACCGGAAAAAAAGCTCCTGCAAAAAAAACAGTAGTGAAAAAAGCTGCAAAAACTACAGCTAAAAAAAATGTCAAGAAGGTTCCGGTAAAGAAAACAGCGACCAAAAAAGCACCAGCTAAAAAAACTCCGGTCAAGAAGACATCAATCAAAAAAGCACCAGCCAAGAAAACTCCGGTTAAGAAAACGTTGACCAAGAAAACATCAGCTAAAAAAGCTCCGGCCAAAAAAACTTCAGTAAAGAAAACAGTTAAGAAGGCAGTTAAGAAGGGGGCTAAAAAAACGGAGAAAAAAGCAGCTAAAAAACCGGCTCATAGGGTTGCTGCCAGAAAACCTGTCCCCAAAAAGAGAGTAAAAAGAACCAAGGAAAAGGAAAATCTGACTATAATAACTCAATCACCCGAAGTAGTCAGTGAACCTGTTCAGACGGGCACAATCTCAAGCTAAATCTGATTTTAATAATATAATGGAATATTATGGGCGAATTTTATATTCGCCCAGCACTCATTTCAATCCCTTTTTAATAATCCTGTTGCGCTCATTTTTTCCGTGTACTATTTTTAACGGGTCCAGCAAATAAATAAACATCTCCTCAATATAGTTTGACTTCATGACAGAATTTTCTAAGCAGATATCCGAGAAATGGAACTTGCAAGCCAGTCTTGCAGAACAGCTCTGTATTGCTTTTGATAAAGGTGACACACCTTATTACCTTACAGAGTATTATCCTCAGGTGGCAGTTGAAATGACAATTGCCCAGGTATGGGAAATTTTTGATTTTCTTCAGAAAATGGAGGATCTTTCTTCCAAAAAGAAGCGGGTTCTTAATGCTTTGAAGAAGGCAAACCGGTTAAATCCTTCTGAAGAAAAGCGGGTCAATCTAACCACCAATACTTATGAGCTAGATGATCTATTAATACCGCTGAGACCAAACCCCCGTTCCAGGGGACAGCTAGCATCAAAAAAAGGACTCGATCCTCTGGCTGATATCATTGTAAAGCAGGATCAGGAAAGTACTCCTGTGGAGGAGATGGCAGAGCCGTATGTGGGTAAAGATCCAACTCTGACTTCAGTTAAAGATGTTATTCAGGGCGTAAAGGACATCCTTGCTGAACGCTTTGCTTACGATGAGACTGTAAGGGCAATGTGCAGAGAATTCACCTATGATGACGGTTTTTTTGAAGTAACTCCCAAAAATAAAAAAGATCCTCAATTCTCAAGTTATATAGGAAAGTTTATTCCGGTTAATGAGCTTACTAAAGAAGAAGTTCTGAAATTAATGAATGCAGAAGATCAAAAGGTTCTGCGGCTCAAAGTAGGAGTGCAACTCTTCAGAATAACTGAACTTATTCGCCACCATTTCATCACCAACCCGGATTCTACCGGCTTTGATCTGATATGCGAAGCCATAGATGATTGCTGGCTGCGACTTCTTCAACCAGCTATGGAACGGGATGTCAAAAACCGTTTGCGTGAAGAAGCCGAAGAGGTGGTAATCAGAAAAATTGTTTCCGATCTGAGCAAAGATTTTCAAAGTGAAAATAATCGCGGGCCGTTGCTTATTGTGGATGGCTCTAAAGATAAAAACATTCTGTTTCTGGCTGTTAGCGGTAAAGGTGATCTGCTAGGGGCAACTACAGAACGAAAACCACCTGCAGGAAAAACTTCCTCAAGTGACAGACTCCGTCAATTCATCAACAGGCATAAACCTTTAAACATCCTCATTCTGGATAATGATTATGCTTCCGTTGCCGAATCGATACTGAAACCGATTACAAACTCTTTTAATCCGGTACCAGATTTTGTTCACTACAAACCGGTCTCATCACAGAATAACCCATCAGAATCTGAGTGGATGCAGAAGGAGTTCTCTTCACTTCTTGATGACGAAATGAGAGTTCTTTATGGGTTGGCTTTGCAGTATCTTAAACCGATTTCTCTTGTTCCCAGGATTGGAAACCAATATTATTCTGTGCATACATCCCAGAACCTGATTCCGGAAGCCAGATTCCTGGAAATATTAAATAGACTCATAATAAAAGAATCTTTAAAGTCAGGTGTGATCATCAAAGACCTGCTTGATTCACAACTGACAAAGCTGGGCAAATGTATAACCAGTGCAATTCTTCAATCTATCAAGGCTGCTGATAACCAGAATCAGATAACTTCCAAAAATGACCTTCTGAAGGTAAACGGAATAACAGAGGTAGCTTTTAGAAATATTGCAGGATTTATTATTATACCAAATGCTGAAAACCTCCTGGATCGTACTATGGTGCATCCTGATTTTTATCCCTGGTTTGATGAAATCAGTGAACAGATGAATATATCTGCTGAAACCCTGATTACAGAACCGGAAAATATCCGATCTTTTGCATCCAACGATCCGGTACAGAAAATTTTCATTGAAAAGAAAATTTATAATCAGCTTCTGGCAGGTAAACGGTTCTTTTCTGTCTCTGCCCCTAAGTTCAAACGTAAATTGAAGCTCAATGAACTGCAGGAAGGAACTATTGTATCCGGAAGGGTTACCAACATTACACCCTTTGGCGTTTTTGTTAATATTAACGCGGTTTGTGACGGTCTTATTCACATTTCCCAACTGGCAGATGAGTATGTTGAAACACCGGACCAGGTAGTAGCCATAAATGAAAAAGTCGATGTTAAAATAATCAAAGTCGATGTAAAAAAACGTCGAATCTCTCTTACCATGAAAAATATAGGAACCAGGTCTCCTAAAGTCAGACCTTCTCAGGGCCAGCTCTCCAATCTTGCTGAGCACTTCAAAAATCGCTGATTTGTTTTTAAATAATAAACAGGAACACTGCAGATACTTTCTAAGTGATAGTATCTCATTTCCTTTTTATTCTCATTAACACTTATAAAACTGATATTGCTGGATCTATAGTTTTTTTAAACATAGTTGGTGTCAGTAGTGTCCGGTCAATTTTGCGAAAGATCACTGTATTCCAAATAAACCACAAATCACAACACAAAATCAAAAATCACAAAATCCAAAATTCCAAACCAATTCCAAATTACAATACCAAAATTTTAAACAGGGACAGGAGTAGGAAGAGAAATCCGAAATTCGAAACAGGATAGAGACCATCATTTCTGTTCTTTGCCTGTTTGGTTTTTGAAAAATTGGTTATTGGGATTTATTTAGGATTTACTGTTTGAGATTTGGAACTTATTTGTATGCTTTAACTGCTTTATGAAGTATTCTTTTGTTTAATTATCCCCGACACTACTGAGTTGGTGTAACAATTAGTTATTTTGCTGAATCTAAAAAATCTGACAGATTGCTATTTTTGAATTGTTGATATTCAGTGCTGTTGTTTTTCTACGCTGATATCCAATATTAAATAAATAAACCAGGAGTTTTAGTTCGAAACGGATGGTTCCCACGATGAAGATAAAAAAAATGATAGCTGTTAGAGTAATACTATTGATCAGTGCAATATCGCTGATCTGTTTTTGTACCCAAAAATCCGGATCGCAAGCTTCTGGAAAACCATCTGCCGGCTTTGCCAATGCCGGGAGAACTTCAGTGGTTGCAGTTCAGACTGCTCCAGTCTCTTATGGGCATATAGTCCAGAAACGCGAATTCAGTGGAACTGTGAATGCTGCTTATTCTTATGTGGTTGCTGCAAAAGTCTCCGGACGTCTTTCAAAGCTTTCAAAAAGAATAGGAGCAAAAACCGGAGTAAATGAGGTGGTAGGCAAGATTGATGATACTGAATACCGTCAGGCTGTTCAGGAAGCATCGGCTCAGGTTGCAGTGAGCAAGGCATCGGTAAAAGAATCAGAAGCACAATTGATATTTGCAGAAAAAGAGATGCAACGAATAAAAGAACTGGTTGAAAAAGGTGTATCTTCACAGGCTGAACTTGATGCAATCGAGACTCAGTATAACACTCAGAAATCCAGATTGGATCTTGCCATGGCTCAACTTGCTCAACGCGAAGCAGCTCTTGCTCAGGCCGTGACCCGTCTGGATTATACCTCAATTCGCTCCGCTCAAGCTGGTTACGTGGCTATTCGCCACACCGATGGGGGAGCGCTTCTTTCGGTGAATTCACCGGTTCTGACTATTGTAGGAATTGATACTGTTTATGTGGAGGTATCGATTTCGGAGCGGGATTATCCGCATATCAGAAAGGGTCAGCAAGCACTGATCAGTGTTGAGGCGCTTTCTGGAAGAGAATTTACCGGAACAGTATCTTCTATATCACCGCTTTTTCAGACTGAGACCAGAACTGCAGTAGTGGAGATTTCGGTAGTAAATGATTCATTACTTCTGAAACCAGGGATGTTTGCCCGCATAGGGATTATACTGGCAGAAAAAGACTCTGCTCAGATTGTCCCCTTGACTTCAGTGGTCAATCGTAATGGTACAGATGCGGTCTTTCTGGCCAGTGATTCCGGAATGGCGCATCTTATACCTGTAAAGACGGGTATTATAGACGGTGACAAGGTGGAAGTGCTTCATCCTATACTTAATGGCAAGGTGGTCACTGTAGGAAATCATCTTCTTGTAGATGGCAGCCGAATTTCGAGTGGCTTGAATACTAACGCATCAAAAGAAGATGCTGCAAAGAAAAAAAAGAATGCTTCTAGAGAGGCAAGTAAATGAGCAATGGTTTTTTATCGCTTCCGATCAGACGCCCAGTACTGACTACAGTAGTTTACGTAATAATAATCCTGGTCGGACTTTTTTCCCTTTGGCGTCTCCCCATTGATCTGATGCCGGAAATAACCAATCCGGTGATTACTGTTATTACTAATTACGGTAATGCCGGGCCACAGGAGATGGAGGAACTCATTACCAGGCCACTGGAGTCATCACTGGCTGGAATACAGGGTATTGAAGAGATCTCGTCAACATCTTCTGAAGGGGTAAGCCGCATCAGAGTCCAGTTCGTTTGGGGAACGAACCTGGATGAAGCTGTAAATGATATTCGTGATCGTATTGACCGGACTCTAAACCGGCTTCCTGAGGATGTAGATCGGCCATTTATTCGGAAATTCGATGTTTCTTCTTTTCCTATAATGATGTTGGGAGTTTCTTCAGATCTGGAGCCTATTGAAGTACGTCAACTTATTGATGACCAGGTACAATACAGGCTTGAGCGCAGCTCCGGTGTGGCATCGGTAGATATTCGTGGAGGAGAAAGTCGCGAAATATCGGTTGCATTAAAAGCCTCTGCACTCGAAGCTTTGAAAATTTCTCCTGACATGATAGTAAATACTTTCAAGCAGGAAAACCGTAACATCCCGGCTGGTACCATTTATAAAGGAAATAAAGAGGTAATAGTCAGAACTTTTGCAGAGTATAATAATCTTGATGACGTCCGTAATGCCATAATTGCTGTGCGTGATGGTGTTCCGGTTACTATCGGAGATGTTGCAGATGTCTCTGATGGCATGGCTGAGATCACTTCAATTGTGAGAATAAATCAAAAACCCGGAATCAGGTTATCGGTTACAAAACAAAGTGGGGTTAATACTGTAGCTGTTGCCAAAGGAGTATTAAAGGAAATCGAGAGGATAAACAGGGATATTCCACAACTTAAGATAATTCCGCTTTCAAACAATGCCAGTTTTATTGAAAACTCTATTACTGATATTGGTATCAGCCTGATTATGGGAGGATCTATTGCGGTATTCGTGCTGTTGCTTTTCCTTAGAAATGTACCAAGTACATTCATCATCGCAACCACAATTCCTGTATCGATTATTGCTACTTTTGCACTGATCTATTTTGGAGGACTTACCCTCAACATGATGACTTTTGGTGGACTGGCTCTGGGGATAGGAATGTTGGTAGACAACTCCATAGTTGTGCTGGACAATATTTTCCGTCACCGGGAAAATGGCGCAAATGCCATTGAGAGCTCGTTTAAGGGATCTTCAGAGGTCATCTCAGCCGTGTTTGCCAGTACTTTGACTACTTTGGTAGTGTTCTTTCCGGTTATATTTATCAGAGGTATTTCCGGAATTATGTTCAGACAACTGGCATACGTGGTGTCCTTTTCACTGACCTGTTCCCTGTTTGCTGCCATCACCCTCGTTCCTATGCTTTCCTCCAGATTTTTGAAAATGGAAAAGATCGAGGAGAAAGGCACTTTTATCTCCCGGTTTTTTAAATCAGTAGAAAAAGTATACAATGCTTTGGAGCGGTTTTATGGAAGAATAATTAACTGGGCTCTTCATCATAGAAAGACCGTTTTGATTATTACTTTTGTGCTTTTTGTGATAGCAGTTCTGATGGTTCCGCTTGTCGGAATGGAGCTGATGCCCAGTGCAGATGAAAGTGAAGTCAGAGTCAATGTTGAGATGGAAGTAGGGACCCGTCTTGAGCTTCTTGACAGTACTGTTTCGATCATCGAATCAATAACAAGCAGAGAGGTACCGGAAGCCAAATACATTGTGTCAAGCATTGGCGGTAGTGGCTGGGGCGGTTCATCCGGTCACACTGCTGATATCCGGATTTCATTGGTTTCCAAAACAGAAAGAAAACGTTCTAGTGCTCAAATTGCCGATAGATTACGAATAGCACTCAGAGGAATTCCTGGTACTACTATACGAGTGCGAGAAGGACAGGGACTGTTCCTGTTAAGAATGGGTACCAGTCAGGGAAACTCTGTGGATGTGGAGTTAAGGGGTTATGATTTGCACACCGGTCAGCAATTGGCTGAGCAGGTATCCAGGCTGATAAGTGATGTCCCTGGAGTAACAGATGCCAAGGTCAGCCGGGAAGCAGGGATGCCGGAATTCGTGATAAAGATAAATCGAAAGAAAGCTGCTGATATGGGGTTTTCTGCATATCAGATAGGAAGTGCGATTCAGACAGCCATGGGTGGAACCCAGGCTACATCCATTCGTCGTGATGGCAAAGAGCATAACATCATGGTCAGGTTGGCAAAAGATCAGCGTTTGAATGTGGAGCAGTTGGCTAATCTTTCTTTGGTAAGTAAAAATGGCATACCCGTTACTTTACAGAATGTCGCAGAGATTGTTGAGGGGAATGGACCGGTTCAGATTGAACGCAGAGACCGCGAACGCATTGTAACAGTCAGTATCAATTACGCTGGCAGAGATTTAGGTTCGGTTGTGGAAGATATTCGCAGTAAAATCAGTCAGATTTCTATCCCCTCTGATTTTGCAGTACTGATTCGCGGAGATTACGAAGAGCAGCAGAAGGCCTACAAAGAGCTTTTGGTTGGGATATTTTTGGCCATAATGCTGGTATATCTGGTTATGGCAGGACAGTTTGAATCTTTCAAGGATCCGCTCATAATCCTCATGTCGATACCGATGGCACTCATAGGGGTAGTTGCTATTCTGTTTATCACAGGGACCCCTTTTTCGGTACAGGCTTTTATCGGATGTATAATTCTGGCTGGTATAGTGGTAAATAACGCCATCCTGCTGATTGATTTCATGAATCGGTTGCGAAGAGAACAGGGATTTGAGCTTCGTGAAGCAATAGTAAATTCTGCAATACGAAGACTCAGACCTATTCTGATGAGTACATCTACTACAGCACTGGGCTTGTTACCTCTTGCTTTGGCTTTAGGTGAAGGTGGAGAAACGCAGGCTCCCATGGCCAGGGTGGTTATTGGTGGACTTGTGGCATCCACACTTATCACTCTGGTTCTCATTCCGGTAATCTATTCTATTGTTGAGGAGCGGCACGGTAAAAAGAAAGCTATTAAAGAAAACCAGAATTCGAACCTGGCAAAAGCCACTACAGTTGCATCTATCATCTGTCTTTCTGCTTTCTTAAATTTATCGCATGCACAATCTGACAGCGTTTTAAGGGTTTCCCTTGAAGATGCACTGAACCGTGCTGTCAGCAATAATCCTCTGATTCGTATCGAAAGGATTGATGTCGATTATGCTGAAGCGACTGTGAGAGAAAACCGTTTTCGATTCGAACCGACTCTTAACTTCTCCTATGAGCGAAGGCACATGCCTGATAATAGAGATTCCTCTGAAATTTATCATAGAGGATCATTGTCCGTAGAAGAGTATCTGCCAAGTGGAACCAATCTGAAAATATCGGGAGCAGCCACTCCCAGGTACCGAAGATATGAACGGGCCTATGAATTTTCAGTTACCCAATCTTTACTTCAAGGCGCTGGTTTTGGAGTCAATCTGGCTCCTGTGAGGAAGGCATCGATTGATCTGGAGCTAAGGCAGGAAGAGCTGGCTGCTTATGCACAAAAACTGTTGGCTGAAACAGAATCTGCTTATTGGGATGCCTACCTTGCTGAACAGGAGATTTCTATCTATCAGCAATCAATGGAACTGGCAAAACGCTTATTGAACGAATCAAATGAACGGTTGAGAGTGGGCAAGATTGCACCTCTTGACCTGGTTGCAGTCAGGGCTGAGGTGGCATCCAGAGAAAAAGATCTGATCAATTCACAAGCCTCGCTGAAGCAGAAAAAATACAGACTGGCTTATCTGATTAATGACAACCTTGATACCTGGGAGAAAGCGGTAATCTTTACTGACAATCCACCTGAACCTAAATTTCCGGATTCTTTGAGTCATCACCAGCAGGTTTCCAAAAAATATCGTCCGGATTTGCTTCAGGCTCATCTTTTAGCCAAAAGGGGAGAACTGGAAATCGTGCAAACCAAAAATGGACTTCTGCCGAAGCTGGATCTCTTTTTGAAACTTGGCGGTACCGCTTACACTGAATCTTTTAGTGGCATTTTGTCAGAGAACCCCGATGATCAGAAAATTATTTCAGTAGGTTTGAGCTATTCAGTTCCGGTAACTAATGGCGTGGCACGTCAAAAATACAGAAAATCACAACTTTCCCAAAAACAATTGCAGTTATCTTTGGAAAATATCGAGCGACTTGTGGAGCTGGATGTTCGCAGTGCGTGGACTGAGGTTGAACGCGCATTACTGATGATTGAAAAGGCGGGTACAGCCCGGTTGCTTCAGCAGGAGAAACTTGCAGCAGAACAGGCCAGACTGGCAGCAGGGAAAACCACTGAATATGTAGTTTTACAGGTTCAGCGTGACTTGACTGTAGCTCAACTCGATGAAGCCCGGGCTGCTGTAGCTTATGTTAAAGCTCTCACTGATCTTTATCTCAAAGACGGAACTCTTCTGGAAAGACGTGGAGTAAACAGTAATCCATAGTAAGAATTTTAGTAACGACTAAAGTTTCTGAAGTCAAAAAATTACGAATAATATCAAATCGGAAAAAAACAGGAACTAATATCAAAACAATATCTAATCAGAAGTAATCTGAATAGAGTATTTAAAACGAAGAGCCGGAAATGTCAAAACTGCTTATAGGGCTATCTGGTTAAGGTTTCAGTAATCATTTTAATCAAAGTTCAGACAATTTCCACTCATCGCTGCTATCATTGTCTCAATCAAAGTAATCATTCTAATCTAAGTCCAGTTACCACAATCCTTCCAATTACGGTCTAAACTCTTGCCGGCTATCCATTTTTGGTTTCTGGAACCTTCATTTAGTAATTTCCGGCTTTCATTTGATAATTTCCGGCCTACATTTGGTATTTTCCGGTTTTCAGGACTGCTTTTTACTCTCATTTAATACAATAAAAGCTGTTTGATAACTATTTCTCTTACTTCATCTCTTCGAATTTGTCCGTAAGGACAGTAATTATTTATCAGTTGAAGACTTTTTTGCGCACATATAAGTTGTTGTATCTGGAAAGATGATGTCCAGAAATGTGTTCTTTTCCTTACTTCCTACTCAATCACAGAATAAAACATAAAGTAGGGTAAATGTTTACCAAAAATGGACTTTCAAATGCTCCTTTCTGAGGTTTTCAGCTCGGAAGATTCAATTGTACCGTCCACTTCGTATCAAACACTCTCAATGCTTTACCGTTGGTTTCTCTTCTCCGGAATCTTCACATCAGGGCTGTTAACCTAAATGGCTTTATACTATTCATACCAAACAATCACCAGCAATCCGATTTCTATTTCATTTAAATGGGGGAAGTAATCTCTCTTGGCTGGTGCTACCTGAAATTATCTTTAGATGCTGCAAGTCTTTAAGGGCGGAGATATTGAAAAAACAGCTTCTGTTACGATTATGTATGGTTAAGTACTTTTCCGCTTTACTCGAATAAGTCTGGTTGTTAATATTTTGTGATAAATGAAATGGCTGAAATTATCAGCAGTAATGTAACTTCAATTTCCCATAATGAAGGAGGTGTTTCATGGGTCGTTTTCGGATAGGTTTTTGTGTGATTCTGGTTTTCACATTAGTTCAGGCACAAGTTAAAAGAAATGATGAGCTGGTTCAGGTTTCCACTATCGATGCTTTATTGGGGGGTATCTATGATGGTGAGGTAAACATCGGGCAGTTACTAAAATCCGGAAATTTCGGATTGGGTACATTTAACAGCCTTGATGGAGAAATGGTTACTCTGGATGGCATTTGTTATCAGATAAAAGCGGATGGAAATGTTTATAAGGTAAGTTCATCACTAAAGACGCCATTTGCTGCGGTAACTTTTTTTGAGACAGATATCAAAGTTATTTGCAAAGATACCCTGAACCTGAATCAACTGCAGCAGAAAATTGACAGCCTCATACCATCGCCTAATTACCTGTATGCAATCAAAGTAACTGGCAATATTATCTCTGCTACTGCCCGCAGTGTTCCCGCACAGAAACCACCCTATAAGCCTTTAGTTGACGTGACCAGGGAGCAGCCAACTTTCTCATTCACCAACATAAAAGGGACTTTGGCAGGTTTCCGCTGTCCTCAGTATGTTAATGGATTAAATGTCCCTGGATATCATCTTCACCTGTTAACCCAGGACAGAAAAGCCGGAGGACATCTGTTATCTTTGGTAGCTGACAGTGTTACCATCGAAATTGATCAGAGTGATTCCTACCGTGTCATATTGCCTCACGATAAGGAGTTCTCATCTGCTGTTTTAACAGGCAATAAAGAAGAGGAATTGAAGAAGGTGGAGAAATAGAAATAATAACTGGTAACTAATTAGGGGGCTGATGGTATAAAAATATCGTAATAAAATCAAATCGGAAAAACAGGAACTAATATCAAAACAATATCTAATCAGAAGTAATCTGAAAAGAATAACTAAACGAAGAATCAGAAAAAACTTCACATTCTTCAGGGCATATCTGGTTAGGTATCAATTCCGATTCTTTTAATGATTGTTTCTGATTACTAACCAGTTATTTGTTTTTCAATACCTGAGTAGTTACAAGAATTGATTTTCTGGAAGAGAATTCCAGAAGATCTTCTTCAGGTGTTTTAGAGAAAACTATTCCATTGAGTAGTTTCTTTTATCACTGGAGAGTATGCGGATTTGAAAAGGAACATTTTTTGCAATTTAGCTGTTATGAATAAATTCTGGAGATATGGAAATGCAGTGAAAAGCTACAGATGCTACTCGTTTTGTTTTCAGGAAAGATATTATGAATAACCTTGAAGGTATACAGGATTATACCTATCAGTTACAGGGTACAGGATCAAAAATGCTTGCTTCGACTATTGCAAAAGCATTGAATGAATCCAGATGGGTGGGTAGTGATCTTAAAATTCGGCTTTGCATTCTGTTTATGCAGATGATACTGGAAAGTAAACAGGAAAATAAGGATGATATTGCCTTGTTCCAAAGGATCAAGAAAAAACCGATCAGTTTCATGATTCGTTTACTGAAACGCTATCCGGATAAAGGATTACAGTTGCTTTCTCAAGCTGTGATGGCAGAGTTGAGGGAGAATCAGAAATTTCAGTTTGGAGAGCTTGTCCAATTTCATACTGTCCTTTTAGATCTTCTGTTCCCGCCACCCGCAAATTGAAAAATTCCTGGTCAGAAAATAACTATTCCACTGATCTATTATTTCTTTGCATACCTCTTTTTTATACACTATTTTGATCCCATATAATGGGCTGGGATGAATTTTATTTAATCATCCTTGAATACTACTTCCGGTAGAACTTGCCAGAAACTGCTTAACTGTATAAATGTGGCAAACATCAAAAATAACGCTCTTCTGCAAAAATCTGCTTTATACAGAGTAGGATTAAAATGCTGCAATAAGGGTGTTTTTTGTTTTTTAAGAGGTACTTGGGTTCTGGCATCACTATTTCCGGCCAACATGGCAAGGCTTGATTGTTGGTTCAATATATTGTATCTTGAATAGATTAACCAAACAATGTATAGTAGTATTTAGCTTTGAAATATTCTGTTTCACAGCAAAGTAGTGAGGGATATTCTCCATGATTTTACGGAAGCTTTCCATTTTTGGCTTCAAATCTTTTGCAGATAAAACTGAAATACAGTTTGGTACAGGAATGACCGCAGTAGTCGGTCCAAATGGTTGCGGCAAAAGTAACGTGGTCGATGCCATCAGGTGGGTTTTTGGTGAGCAGAAAGCCTCAATGCTTAGAAGTTCCAATATGAATGATGTGATTTTTTCCGGTACTCAAAAACGACAGCCGCTCAATCTGGCCGAAGTAACCCTGGTTATAGAGAATAATAAAGGGGTTTTACCTGTGGAGTATCGGGATATCTCTATTACCAGACGTATATATAGAAGCGGAGAAAGTGAGTACAGGTTAAATAAAGTTCCCTGCCGGTTGCGTGATATTCATAATCTTTTTTTGGATACCGGAATTGGAAGCAGTGCTTATACTACTATTGAGAACACTATGATCAATTCCATTCTCAGTGATAAGGCTGAGGAGCGGCGTACGCTTTTTGAAGAAGCGGCCGGGATTGGTAAATACAAGAGCCGACGTAAGGAAAGTCAGCGTCAGTTGGAAAAAACCCGCAATGATCTGCTTCGAATCAATGATAAGGTACAGGAAGCTGACCGACAGGTTCGCATGCTGGCTCGTCATGTTGAGAAAGCCAGGCGTTATAAGAGTTATTTTGAAGATCTTAAGAATCTGGAAGTGGGTTTTGAGAACCAGCGTTACAGGGTTCTGGCCCAGAATATGGCTGATCGAAAGGCCATTTTAGCAGAATTTGAGAATCGTAGAGAAACTTTGAGAGCCAGCATTTCGGCTTCTGAATCCCGTCTGGAGAAAATGCAACTGGCAGCGCTGGAAAATGAAAAAGAACTGGAGATCGCCTCCAGGAACGTAAGTGAAGCCAACGAAAAAATTGTACGTCTTGACAGGGATATATCGGTAAGTATCGAGAGGCTGATCAATCTGAAACTTAACGTAGAGCGTTTTGAGCAGGACGTACAGAGCTATGATTCTCAGATAGAAGAAAATATTCGTTTACAAACCCAGATCGGAAAGAGCATTGTTGAGCGTGAATCCGGATACCAGAAAAGTCTTGAACGGGTCCATGGTGCTACCGATGAATTGGCCAGATTCGATGAGAAGCTGCAAATTCGCCGCGATCAGGCTGATCAGCTCGGTCGTGATCAGATTGAGCTGATTAATGAACTTGGTGAATCCCGCAATCTTCTCAGTACACAGAAAACCAATCTCAGCAATGCTCTTGAACGCAGGGAGCGCGACAAAAAAGAGATACAGAACCTGGAAATCCGACTTGAGGAATACCAGGAAGCCATAGAGCTTTGTCGCAAGCAGCTTTTACAGGTTGATGAAGAAAACCGTAATTTGCATCAGGAAAGAGAAGTTCTGCTTTCACGGATCGAGCAGGAAGATTTGCGTTATCAGAAACTGGTGGAAAGGGAGAAACATCTGGAGGCTTCTATTGCTTCGTGCAAATCCCAACTCAAGTTTCTTGCCGGTTTGGAATCCGCATACGAGGGGTATGAATCCGGAGTAAAGGAATTACTTACCAGAAAACTGCCCGGAATCAGGGGAACTCTTGCTGATCTGATCTCTGTCACAGATGAGAAACTTATCAGCCTGATGGAAAAGGTCCTGGGAACCACTATTCAGACGGTGGTGTTTGAAACAGAGGCGCAGTTGCGGGATGCAGTAGAATTTCTGAAGAAAGAGCGCCTGGGTCAGGCTTGCATGACTTCCTTTGAGAGGCTGAGTAAACTGCCCCGTCTCAATAATAAAGGTACAGTTGCCGGTACCGATCTGGCTGCTTTCATAAAGACCGAATCCGATTGCGAGCTGCTAGTAAGTTCTCTCCTCAATCTCATTGTGATTACAGATGATAGTGGTCAGGCATTGGAATGTGCCTTGCAGGATGACAGTAAACGGCTCTATGTCAGCAGGGATGGCGTAATCTGTAATACCGATGGTACAGTAATTGCGGGTAATGCAAAGAAAGAGAAATCCGGAATACTTGCTCGTAAACAACAGATGGAGAAATTGTCCGAAGACATAAATAAATTTGAAAAAGAGTATGCTGCTATCATTACAGAAAAAGATTCCTGCATAGTAAGTCGGGATGAAGCCAAGGTTGAATTGATCGGAGTTGATGAAAAACTCAACAGAGGTCAGCGTCAACAGCAGGAACAGCAGACTAATATCAAGCATTATGAGACCGAAACCAGCAATATAGTATCCAGACTGCAGGCGCTTTATCCTGAGCTTGATAATCAGCGTAATAAAATCAGTGAAATGGAAGAACAGATTGCTCATTACGAAGCTCAGGTCGACACTTTTCAAAGCAGGCGTGATACTCTGGAGCAGCAGGTCGAAGAAGCCCGTAATGAAGTGAGGGCAATGGAGGAGCAGCGCAAAGAACTGGTGGAACACCTTAAAAATATCGAACTGGAAGTGCACGGTTTAAAAAACCGGATCAACCAGGATAAACAGGATGTCGAGCGACTCTCCAGAGATATTAAAACTCTTAACGAACGTAAAAACGCTAAAATTGAAGAAAAACGCCGTGCTATCAGCAATATCTCTGAACTGGAAAACTCTCAGCAATCATTGCGTCAGGAACTCGAAGCCCAGCAGCAGGCTCGTCTGGAACTGGAAAAAATCCGGGATGATTTCCGGGAAAAGTACAATGAAAAGCTTTTTGAAATCGATGAAGTCAGAAAAGAGGCTAAAACTGCTCAGGGAGAGCTTCAGGAAATCTCCAACAAGATTCATGATCTGGAGATAAAACAGACTCGTGATGAACAGGATTCCAGACGGATAAGGGAAAAAATCTGGGAAGCTTACGAAATAGATCTTGAATCACCTCCGGAAAATCTCCCTGTTATCGATCAGGAAGATAGCCAGATAGTTGAGAACATCTCCATGCTTAAGGAAAGAATCAAGCATGTGGGACAGGTAAATATGGCTGCTCTGGAAGATTATGAGACCGAAAACAAAAGGCTTCAGGAGCTGATAGCGCAGCGTGATGATCTTCAGAATGCAGTTGAAGAGCTGGAGAGAGCCATTAAAAAACTGGATAAGGAGGCAAGAGCTCAATTTCTGTCTACCTTTGAGCTTGTGCAGAAAAATTTCATTGAAATGTTTACCACTCTGTTTGAAGGAGGAGAAGCACATCTTTCTTTAGAGGAAAATGTGGATCCCCTGGAGGCAGCAATTCATATAAATGTTCGTCCCGCAGGCAAGAAAATGCGTGGGGTACAGTTACTATCCGGAGGAGAAAGGGCTCTCACTGCCATCTCATTGCTTTTTTCTCTTTACCTTGTCAAACCTTCTGCTTACTGTATACTCGATGAGCTGGATGCTCCTTTGGATGAAGCTAATATCGGGCGTTTTGTGAAAGTTCTGAAAAAATTCGCAGAAAAAACTCAGTTCATTGTTATAACTCACAGGTCTCAAACCATGAGTGCTGCGGATCTTCTCTATGGAGTTACTCAACAGGAAAAGGGAGTTTCTACCATCGTTTCTGTTAAAATCGAAGATGCAGCTCTTCAGGCGGCCTGAAAGGGTTGAACGGGGCAAAAGTAACCTATGAAAATATTTGCGATCATTGCTGCAATTGTCACCGGTCTGATGCTTTTGGTCGCTTTCATAGGTGGAGTCTTCGATACGGTCACTTTTTCCATAAGAGAGGCCGGTCCCTACAACTTGATTTACAAAGAACATAGGGGACCTTATGCAGGAATCCGCATCACTCTTAATGATGTTTTCAAGTATGTGGTAAAGCAGCATAAAGCGCGCGTCAAACAGGGTTTTGCGATTTTTTATGATGATCCTGCAATGGTTCCTTCCGACAGTCTTCGCTCCATTGCAGGTGTGATTACCGATTCCCTGTTAAAGGTATCTGCTCCCTATAAATCGGCTCTCTTTCCTGAGACTAAGGCTATTGTGGGGGAATTCCCCATACGGAGTTTCCTTTCCTACACTTCAGGTACTATAAAATTTTATCCCCGGCTTCAAAAATATCTTTCCGAAAACCAGTATCAATTGTCTGGACCCGTAATGGAGATTTATAACAGTCCGAATAGGGTTATAACTTATATAGCTCCTATAAATGAGGGTCCGTCTCCGGCACCACAATTTGAGAATTAGAGATTCTATCACCATCTCATTCCCGGTCAAATTCCCAAAATCCGTACCCATATTCCGCGTACAATATCTCACATAAAATACCCCACGTACAATACCCAATAAACACCGGGCGTTGTCCGGTGCTAATCTAGTGCCCTTTCAGGGCTAAATCTGTAAAAGTACTTCCTATAATATCGCAGACGACCTTTATTATTATTAAGCAAGGCTTTCCGGAGCACCCTGAAGGTGAAATGTTACGGTAAAACTGCTCCTTTTTGAATTTGCCCGTCAGTTTCAAATGCTAGAAGTTCTGATTTGGATGGGACATCAGGTGTTATGCTTATAAAAAGTACTCCCAACGAGTCCCTGACAGGCCTATCACCTGGGAAAAGAGCTCCTGAAGCTTTTCCAGTAGTATATTCATTAACGATGTCTTTGACTAATGACTAAAGGAGCTTAACAACAGGGCATTATTCTGGACAAGGTGGAATAATGTCGACAAATATGCCCTGTTGTCAACGTTGTGGCAGTACCTTTTGAAGTTAAAGTGACTTGTATTAAGCTCAAAGACCGGTTTGAACAACTTTTTTGGCGTTAAAAGTCTTAATATAATTACAATTGTAAAGATTTGATCAAAACGAACGATAAAAATGGAAAAAGAAGGACTTTTACACTGAATGGATGTTGTTAAAAGTGGACTGTGTCAACACTCAGGCCGCCTTGCTCTGGATAAAGTAGATATATGACAATGTTTTTTCCCTTTATCTGACGAATCTGAATCTTATGTACTTTTTTTGGAAATTTTAACGTTTCCTGAACAAAAAACACCGGGCGGTTGCACCCGGTGCTAAGATAGTGCGCCCTTTCAGGGATAGCCAGGAGGGCAGGGGGGGTGATCAGCGCCCCAGTATAGTAAATATCTGGCTTACTTTAGGATAAGCAGAAAGTACCACTCCTGCGAAAACCACCGAAACCATCGACATAAGCTTTATCAGAATGTTTAGAGATGGACCGGATGTGTCTTTAAATGGATCTCCTACGGTATCACCCACGACTGCGGCTTTATGAGAGGGTGACTTCTTACCACCCAGATTTCCTTTCTCTATGAATTTTTTGGCATTATCCCAGGCGCCTCCCGAGTTATTAAGCATTGAGGCTAATGCGAAACCGGTAGTTAAGCCTCCAACCAGAAGGCCCATTACCCCTGCAACTCCAAAGAGAACACCAGTAATAACCGGGACTATGATAGCCAGAAGAGATGGAACCAGCATCTCTTTTTGTGCACCAATAGTTGAGATCTCCACGCATTTGCCATATTCTGGTTTTTGAGTTCCTTTAAGGATTCCCGGAAATGCCTTAAACTGTCTTCGGACCTCTTCCACCATGTTTCCTGCTGCTCTACCGACTGCTTTCATGGTCATTGCACAGAACAAAAATGCCATCATGCTTCCAATGAAAAGCCCAGCGATCAGCATGGGGTTCAGGAGGTTTACATCGAATGCACTTGTCAGATCTTTCAGGGAGGCCGTTTTGATGCTGAGAGCAGTAATTCCCTGGTCTCTAAGAGTTTCCACCAAATCTGCAGAAATCTCTTTTGCATAGAACCGGAATTTATCAACGATAAAGAAACCATCAG
>JAAYPC010000066.1 GCA_012519985.1 Fibrobacter sp. | reverse complement strand
TTCACTGCTTTTATCAGTTCAATAATTCTTTTCCCTGGGCTTAGAAAGCCTTTCAAAAAAGTGAAATCTCGAATAGAGTACCGAAAATGAAAAGAAAAATGAAAATCCTGGTGAGCCTTGTATTATTGGTTATAGCAAGCCTGGTAGTATTATGGTTTTCATTGGAATTTGGTATTCGCTGGTATATAAATAAAGAAATAGATGAATCTGATCAAATTTCCGGAAATGTTGGAACGGTTAGTATTAATCCATTGGAAGGTATTTACACTGTTGGAGATATTGATCTGAGCTACACCGGCGATGCCACAGATATACCAGTAATAAAAATCAGGAGTGCTGTTTTAAACCTTGACTGGAAAACGTTATTTTCCGGTGTTTTGTCCGGGGATATGAAAATCATCAAACCTGATTTTCGTACGATTCAAAAATCTCCGCCTCAGAAAGAGAAGGCTCCCGAAGGTCCTCCTTTAGCTAAAACTTTCAAAAAGCTTATACCGAGCCAGGTGGAATTGATTAGAATCACTGATGGCGATTTGAGAATGCTGGACCAGACACAACCTGCGCCCTTAGAGATCGATATCACCCAAATCAATGGTGATATTCGTAATCTGACTAATACCCGGAAACTATCAGATAATCTCTTTGCCTCTGCAAATATCATCGGAACTGTTTTGGAGAGTGGGAAATTGTCTTTAAAATTGAAATTCGCCCCTGCTGCTGAGGATCTTTACTTTACCTTAAAAAGTGAAATAAAAGGGATAAGACTTCTGAAACTGAATAGCTTTCTCAGTGATTTAGCTGGGATCACTTTTGAAGGTGGGACCTTGAATATCGATATGAACCTCGATGCTAAAAATGGATTTATCAGAGGTTTTATAGAAACGGTTTACCAGAATGTGAGTTTTAGTGATCCGGAAAATGAAGGAGGAATATTAGAAAGGTTAAAAGAGGGAATTTCTGATTTAGTGGGAGAAATCATTGAAGACGAGGAAGAGAGGGTTGTTACCAGAATACCAGTAAAAATGAAAGTGCAGGGTACAGAACCCGATGTCCTCTTTACTGTTATGCTGCTTTTACAGCAGGCGCTGGTGGATGCCATTATTCCAATACTGGGTGATATGGAAGCCGGAAAATAATCTCGTGGGTAAATTAATAACACAAGGCCCGCCCCATGCAGTAATCCGCACTACCTTTTTGGGGGTAAGTCAGAGAAATCAAGACACTATAATTTCCCCACCCTCTATCAGGGCAGCAATCTCCCATAAGCTCTGAAAAATAAGATATTCGGTAAGGCATGCGCCCTTTATTGGTTACAGCCAGCCCTATAGATTGACATCAGAATGCGAACGTCCATTGCCTTCAAATTTATGAAAGCTTTTTTCTTTGTCAAACAGGACTGTTTCCGATCTTTTTACGGGCTATAGAAACTATCCGAAGCAGAAAAAAAAGTGGTGTCCTAATGTAGAAGGCAAAAGCGCTCGCATTCTGACTTACTGACTGTGGGGCTAGCAGAAACCAATAAAGGGCGCATGCCTTACCAGGTTCCTCAAATACGTTTGGAATTACAGTTCTGACTTTGCGTCAAGCACTGCCAGGTACTATATATTCATATTCATAACCTCTCTAACCTCTTCAAGCGTTGCAGATGCAACTTCTCTGGCTTTTTCAATTCCTTTTTTCAAGACCTGGCGGATATATTCCATGTTTGATTCCAGTTCGCTTCTTTTTTTACGCAATGGCCTGAGGTATTCGTTAAGCGATTCTGATAAGATTTTTTTCAATTGTCCGCTTCCACCATTGCCTATCTCAGAGGCGATCTTCTCAGGGGTCTCACCTGTACAAAGAGAGACGAGAAGCAACAGATTTGAAACTTCAGGTCGGTTTACAGGATCGTATGTTATGAAACGTTCAGAATCGGTTTTTGCTTTCTTTATCAGGTTCGCGGTTTCATCCTCTGTGGCGCTTAACATAATAGCATTATTTCTGCTTTTGCTCATCTTCTGTGAACCATCCAGACCAAGAATAAGAGGTGCTCTGCTTAATAATGGTTGAGGTTCCGGGAAAACCGGTTTTTTCTTTGCAAAACGGTCGTTAAACCTGCGTGCAATCACCCGCGTGAGCTCAAGATGAGGAAGCTGATCCTTTCCGACCGGTACCACATTCCCTTTGCAGAACAAGATGTCTGCAGCCTGATGAACCGGATAAGTATACATTCCTGCATTGATTCTTTTTTGTCCCGATGCAAGAATTTCTTCCTTGACTGTAGGGTTACGGTCCAGTTCTGCATTGGTAACTAATGTAAGAAATGGTAAAAGCAATTGATTGAGCTCAGGAATATGGCTATGCGGAAAAATGACAGTCTTTCCCCCTTCAACATCGATACCTGCAGATAAATAATCAATGGTGAGCTGCTTGACATTTTCTGATATGGAGTTAAATGTGTCTCTATCTGTAAGAACCTGATAGTCAGCAATTACAATAAAGGTTTCGACTCCAAGTTTATTAAGTCGGACACGATTTTGAATAGATCCGAAAAGATGACCAATATGAAGTCTTCCGGTGGGACGATCCCCAGTAAGAACACGGTATTTATGTGGATTAACAATTAAATCTTCTTCAAGTTTTTTGCTGCGTTCAACTGTAGCTTCAAATGTTCCATAATCGATTTTTTCTGCTTCACTCATTTTAACTTTATCTCCTCATTTTTCCTGCAACAGTCCAATAGACTGGAGATTCCCTGTTTTTTTGCTTCTAAATATAATAATTCCCCCGATTCTCTTCCTTTTGAATATTTACATTGTTTTTCTCTGATAGATTGTGAAGGCTCTTGAGGTTGGAGAATTGGTCGTTAAATTATTCAGGAGAATCACTATTATTGGTGTGCTCTACTGATAAAAATAACAGCTTTGAAATCATCTCTGCCAGTTCCACTCTATGAAAAGGCTTACGCAGAAATCCCGATACTCCAATTCTGCTTAATGCTTCCTGATCCTCCTCTCTGGAAAAACCGGAAGAGATAATTACCGGCAATGAAGGATCTATAGAGTGTATGCTCATAAACGTTTCTTTACCTCCCATTACTGGCATAATCATATCCAGAATTACCAGATTGATTTCTTTCCGGTGCTCCTTGTAAAGTTCGATACCCCTTTTACCGTTCTCAGCAGTAATGACCCGATAACCAAGCTTGGTAAGAATCGTAGATGCAGTCGCTTGCACCAGTTCTTCATCATCCACAAGAAGTATCGTTCCACTGCCTTGAGGCACTACAGGTTCTATGATTGGCTGCTGCACATGCTGATCGGACATTGGCAGATAAACGTGAAAAACGGTTCCTTTACCGACCTCAGAATAGACAGTGATCGCCCCGTGATGTTCTGCAACGGTACCGTAAACAGCTGATAGTCCCAATCCCGTTCCCATGTCATGTTCTTTGGTGGTGAAAAACGGCTCAAAAATTCTGGACATCACTTCCGGTGTCATCCCTTGCCCTGTATCACTTACCGTTATCTCTACGAAAGTACCTGCAGAGATATTAAATGTAGATAACTCACAATACCTGCTGTCTAGTTCGACCGTTCTTGCAGCAAAAATCAGATTACCGCCACTGGGCATTGCATGTCCAGCATTAATTCCCAGGTTTAGAAAAGCGTTCTGCAAAAGTGAACCATCACCCTGTATCCAAGCCGAATTTAGATGAAAATCCTCGCTTATGTTTACTTTTTTGTCGATCGTGTGACGTAGAATCGATACAGTATCACTCAAAATGGGAATAAGATCAATCGGCTTTATCACTGTGGACCCTTTACGAGAAAAGGTCAGAAGCTTTTTGGTAAGTACACTCGCCTTTTCAGCAGATGTCAAAATAAGATCCACATATTGATTGTGTTGCTGATCTGTTAGGTCATTATCCCGCAGGAGTTCTGCGCCTCCGATAATTCCAGCAAGTGTGTTGTTAAAATCATGAGCGATTCCTCCGGCCAGAGTTCCAATCGATTCCATTTTCTGAATGTGCTTTATGCGCTCCTGAAGTGCATTCTTTTCTTTAAGAGCATCTTTTATCAGTGAAATATCGCGAACCAGCCCTTCAATACCAGAGAATTCTCCCTCTGACAAATATGTTCTGGCATTAACTGATACCCAGACATGACTGCCATTCTTCTTTTTAAACTCTGTTTCAAAGTTACTGATATTACCTGATCTGCACACTATCGACAAAAGTGGCTTGTCTGAATCAGACTCTTTGCAGAAATCATTTATGCTTTTTCCAAGTAATTCTTCCGGACTAAAACCGAGCATCTTCTCACAAGATGGAGTGATAATGATCACTTTTCCCTCACGGTCGGTTCGGAACCCCAGATCAATAAGATTTTCAAAGAGATCACGATATCGCTTTTCGGATGCCTCCAACTCTTTTTTCATTTTAAAGCGGTGCTCCTCAAAAGACATCAGCAGTCCACTTAGAAACACCCCCATGAAAATGGCCGATCCATAAGGGATGGCCGTTTCTTTGATTATTTCTATTCCTGTCTGGAAATCTTTAATGAAAAGAAAGCCCGGAAGAATGAAAAACACGGAAGCCATGGCAGCTAAAGCGGCTTTTAAAACCGTATTTATATTGTTTCGTTTATAATAGAATACTATACCTGCAACCACGGCAAGGATCATTGTTAATATGCCACCTAGTGTACCAGTTCCCCCAAGGTATATCCGGTAAATTGCTGCGAGTATAACACATATCAGACTTACTACCGGCCCTCCAAACACTCCACTCAGAATAATAACCGCATTGCGCTGGTCGAAAACAACACCTTCGTAGATCGGAATTTTAAGCTGCATACAAGCTATTGCTGCTGCTGCGAATACCAATCCCATAATGATATGGCGATAAAGTGGCCTGTGTGAAGCGAAGAATCGGTGAAGGTAGCTGTAAGCCGTTATCAGAACTATAAATATTGCTAAATTATTGAATAGCCCGCAGAAAAGAAGAGAACCATGTACCATGTTTAATTATCACTTCCATAATGCAATACTTGTAAATAATAAGAGCCTTTTTAGCGTGTATGAATACAGGAAAATTGTGTTCCTCTTCTAATAGTCGTTTTTCTATCAAAGCACTTCCTTTTTAAGATCATGACTTCACATAAAACTCAATTCTAACTGATTTGCATGAAATAATCAATTTAATTTAAACGACATACAATTTAAGTTAAACAAGATTAATTGCAAGATTCACCTATAAAGATCTTTGGAATGGATTTTTTTAAATGAATAATTTCTCAAAACTCGCTGAAAAAAAGAGTTATCTTAGAATAAGATCGTCCGGTTAGGCTGGAAAAGAAATAATATTTTACTGCCAAAAGGTAGGGCTTTATCACCAGTTTTAGCTATTTTAAATTCACTTGAATATTCATATATGGAAGTCTTTGGCAGACGTCAAATAAAAAAGGTGAGGTATGTTAAGACTAATCAAATTTCCGGCAGTTTTCATGTTTTTACCGTTTTTTTCAGTCTTACCCAGTCTTGCAGACGATGCATTTACTGCTTATCTTTTTGCTTATTTTACCGGAAATAACAAGAGCCAGGAGGCGATCCGATTTGCAATCAGTGATGATGCCCATAATTTCGAGGCACTCAACAACAACAATCCTGTAATCAGTTCCCAGGAAATCAGTTCCACCGGTGGGGTACGCGACCCTCATATACTGCGTGGAGAAAATAACGATTATTACATGGTAGCCACTGATATGGTTTCAGCCAATGGATGGGCATCCAACAGAGGACTGGTGATGCTTCGATCAACTAATCTGATTGATTGGACTTCCAGTGCCGTTAACATTCCTAAGACATTTCCAACCTATTCTTCAGCAGATCGCGTATGGGCACCACAGGTCATCTACGATCAAGAAGTTGGTAAATATATGGTATATTTCGCAATGAGACTGGGACCCAATTCTACAGACAAGATTTATTATAGTTATGCAGACAGTACCTTCACCAAACTTGAGACTTCTCCAAAATTGCTTTATGAATATAACAACAAGGCAGCAATTGATGCGGATATCGTCTATAAAGATGGCACATATCATCTATTTTTTAAAACCGAAGGAAGCGGAAATGGCATTAAATCGGCTACATCAAAAAAACTGACCGAAGGATATGTACTATATGATAAGTACCTGCAGGTAACAGATGCGGCAGTTGAAGGCTCCTGTGTGTTTCCTCTGATCGATTCGGATACTTTTATTCTTATGTATGATGTTTACAATTCCGGAAAGTATGAATTTGCTATAAGCACCGACCTGAAAAATTTTAAAAAAGATCCCAAACCAATCTCCTTTGATTTCACTCCCAGGCATGGAACGGTGATTCCCATTACCGAAAAAGAAAAAAAAGCGCTGCTTGCTAAGTGGGGGCCGGTTGAGACCCTGTCCAAATCCTCGATCAATCACCGGGAGAAAAAAATACGTTGGAACGGAAAGACTCTTGAACTGTCTTTAGGCACCAGTGAATCGGCCGGAATAGTTTCGGTGGTCAATCTTTGCGGCAAAGAGGTGCATCGACAGGCATTTTCTGGGAGTGTGGCCGGAATTCAAATGTCAAATATACCGCCTGGAGTCTATCATATTACGCTAACTTCTGCAATAACAAGGCATTGGTGTACCCGGATCATGTTAAGATAATGGTTGATTTGTTCTGTTCTGATAAGAAGGGCTGCACAAACTTGCTGCTACGGGTAATACTTCATAGCGAGTCTTCTGAATTTAGGATATTGAATACTTCTATATCTATCACAGAAAACAGAGGCTAACGAAACAAAGTAATGAATAGCTTTTGATATAATAATATATCATGAGTAGAAAGTTGTATCATATTTTTGCCCTGCAAAAGCGTTTATTAAAGTTATATTACATTCCTATAGTTTAATTGAAGGGCTTACATTTAGTAGTTGGACAAAATTGTACTCTTTAAATATATTACAAAGAATTGCAATGAACGCTTAGCCAAATACTAAGTCTCTTCATTTATAGAAACAATCAATATTCTTCAAGGAAAGGGGAAATTTGGTTATGTCAGATTCTTCTTATAAAGGTGAAAATACGGTAATGGAAGAGCCTTCCAAACAGAATGGAGCTCCTGTAGCGGATTCTGCAATTAAGGCGGGAACTGTAGCAGCAGCAGACACCCACAATTTCGCTTTCATTGTTCTAATAACGATTGTAGCAACCATTGGTGGTTTCTTATTCGGATTTGATTCTGGTGTGATCAATGGGACGGTGGATGGTTTAAAGCTGGCATTTAAATCGGACAGTGTGGTAACTGGATTTAATGTAGCTTCGATGCTTCTTGGCTGCGCGGTTGGTGCGTTCATTGCCGGTACCTTGGCTGACAAGTTTGGCCGTCGATTTATAATGATTATTTCTGCTATTTTCTTTGCGGTTAGCGCCTGGGGATCAGGTATTGCACATGGCTCTTTTGAGTTCGTTATTTACCGTCTTATAGGTGGGTTTTCTGTTGGTGCAGCATCCATACTTTGCCCGGCATATATATCGGAGGTGGCACCAGCCAGATTGCGCGGAACGCTCTCTTCGATTCAGCAGATTGCAATTATCACCGGTCTTTTTGCTGCATTCCTTTCCAATTATATGATTGCTTCAGCAGCAGGTGGATCAACTAAAGAGTGGATAATGGGTTTTGAGGCATGGCGCTGGATGTTCTGGGTCGAACTCATTTTTAATGTCTTATTCTTCTTTGCTCTTCTTCTTATTCCAGAGAGTCCCCGTTTTCTGGTTGCAGCCGGTAAAAAAGAAAAATCGATGTCTGTTCTTAAAAAACTTATGGGTTCTGGTGCTGAAGCCAAATACAATGAAATCAAAGAATCTCTGGCTAAAGATCATCGTCCCAGTCTCAAAGATCTTCTCGGTGCCAACGGTAAAGTCCGTCCGATCGTCTGGCTTGGTATCGGTCTGGCTGCTTTCCAGCAATTTACCGGTATCAATATCATTTTCTATTATGGTGCAGTTCTGTGGCAGTCAGCCGGTTTTACCGAAGCTGATTCTCTGTTAATCAATGTTATAAGCAGTGCACTGAGCATTTTAGCCTGTTTCATTGCAACCTTCACCATAGACAAAATTGGCCGTAAACCTATGCTTCTTATCGGTTCGGTTGGTATGGCCATCTGCCTTGGAGTCATGTCAATAGTTTTCTGGACATCTGCTCAAACCGAAGGCGGCGCACTGAAATTAGTAGGTGCAAGTGGTCCTATTGCCCTGATTGCTGGAAATCTCTTTGTGATGTTCTTCAATTTCTCCTGGGGTCCTGTGATGTGGGTTATGCTTGGTGAGATGTTCCCCAATCAGATGCGCGGAGCCGGTCTTGCGGTCAGTGGATTGTCTCAGTGGGTAGCCAACTTTGGAATCACAATGACATTCCCCATCATGCTGGCATCCATGGGTCTTGGTCCATCATACGGTATTTACGCAGTTTTGACAGTTCTCTCCTTCCTGTTTGTCTGGAAACTTGCTCATGAGACAAAAGGAATCGAACTGGAAAAAATGGTTGGCTAATAACCATCTGTGTTTCGAATGAAATTAAAAAAGGGTCTGTATTTCTACAGACCCTTTTTTAATAGTACTC
>JAAYPC010000065.1 GCA_012519985.1 Fibrobacter sp. | reverse complement strand
CCTGGTGGTTGTAGCGCAGTTGACACACCCGTTCCCATTCCGAACACGGAAGTTAAGAACTGCAGCGCCGATGGTACTGTGTGGGAGACTGCATGGGAGAGTAGGTCATCGCCAGGATTAATTTTTAAGAAGCCTCCATTTTTTAATAAAATGGAGGCTTTTTTATTACCAGTTCAAAATTAAAGATATCCCTAGCTCGTATAAATTGGCAAAAAAATAACGTGTTAATATCAAATCGGAAAAAATAAGAACTAATATCAAAACAATATCTAATAAGAAATAACCTGAAAAAATAACAAAAGAAGAAATGGAATTAAAAACTCCTTATATTTCAAAGATTATCTGATTAGGTATTATTTCTGGTTTTTTTTGATTGTTTCAGATTCTTTTCAGTTTGTTTCTATACCTGAGTTGATGCAAAAAAGTAAGGAAAAAAAACTTCCCGAATATTATAGTAATTGAGTAAAAATCGATTTATGAAGACAGGGATAAAGTGGAAAAAAAAGATCTCTTCAAATTGATAGAAGAAGTAAAAAAGAAAATAGGGAAAGAATTGTTGTCGGATGAGGAATTATTACTTCTTACTGCATTTGAGATTTCTCGTACCTATACCTATGAAGAAAAAAAGAATTTACTGTAAAATGATCCTATGAAAAAAATACTCGTTGTACTTCCAAACAATCTGGGAGATGTAATAATGACTCTTCCTGTATTGGAAGCACTGAAAAAGAAAAATAAAGATCATCAGATATCATTTTTTGTCGAAGATGGTTTTGAAGGTGGACTGGTAAACTACAAATTTTGTGATGATATAATTCGATTTAAAAGAAAAGAAATCCGCGATAAGATACGATCTGATTCATGGGAGAATGGAATCGGACTTTTAAAAGAATTAGTACAGAAATTAAAAGATGAAAACTTTGAGCAGATTATTAACCTGAGTCAGATAGGATATATTTCCCATTTTGTATCACTTCTTAATGGTAAAAAGATCATTGGACAGAATTTTCTTTCCCAGGGCAATCACTGTATAAGAGATAGCTGGTCGGCATATCTTTATGCCATACCATTTGGCAGATACTACAATTCACTCCATGTAACTGACATATACAAAAGAATCGCAAATGTTTCAAATGTTCCTTCTTCCGACACCGGCATTACCATAGAAGATAAAGAAAAAGAGCAGATAAGGAAATATATTGAATCAAAAAGGAAAAATGATGATTCATCTATAGCCATCTTTCATCCTGGTGCGGCATACGATTCCAAAAGATGGCCTGTTGAGCATTTTATATCGCTGGGAAGAAGGATAATAGAGGATGGTTATACGATATTTGTCACAGGTGATATTGCAGAGAGAAACCTTGCAGAAAGATTAAAACATGAATTAGGTGAAAACTGTGTAGTAGCTTCCGGAGAATTAACTTTTAGAGAGAGCATTGTATTAATCGATTTTTCAGAATTTTGTGTTACTTCTGATACCGCAATCATGCATGCTGCAGCATCACTGTCAAAGAAAGTCTTTGCACT
The DNA here is from genome assembly GCA_012519985.1 of Fibrobacter sp. Lineage (GTDB taxonomy): Bacteria > Fibrobacterota > Chitinivibrionia > Chitinivibrionales > Chitinispirillaceae > JAAYPC01. Next base: position 17,454 of record JAAYPC010000065.1, on the reverse strand, counting down.
GTTTGGGCCTACGAATCCGGTTGAGACCGGTCCTTACTATTCAGGAAACCTCATATTTTCCGGACGGTGTAATAAACGCCCCTGTTTCTGTACTGATTGTAAAAGCAAATTATGCATGAAATCGATTTCTCCTCAGACAGTGTATTCATACATAAAAGAAACACCAGATTCTAATCCTTCGTGTGATATTTACCAGACAACATTTCAAAATGGAGTATATGAGCTTTTGACAATTAATGAAAATGGGGATCCCTATTATTCCAGAACCGGTGCCATGATAACACGCAAGAGTCTGGAGGCTGACACCTCTGTTGATACGCTTTCTGAAGAATATAGGGAGTTATATGAAAATTCAGTCTTCTTTATCAGATCTGTTATGAAAATGAAGGAACATCTTTATTCGTATATTGCCGGAAACTCAAGCACTGAGATTCAACAATTTGAATCTGTTAAAAAGAGTCTTCAGGCCAGCGGAGGAATAAATGAGTTCTGGAATGCAATATTAAATATAAGACTAAACAGTGTGCCTCTCTTGAATCCTTTAAATGCTATCAGGGAAAGTATAATCGCCTGTGATAGCACTATAGCGCAAATCGAAACTGCTTTGTCCAAATGAAATGCAGAGTGTGTGAAAACCAGTCAATAGAAATTGCTGCGCAGAATAAATGGCGCAAATTCTGCTATTGTGACAGATGCGGACTGGTTTTTGTACCAGAGTTGTATTGGATAAGTGTTGAAGAAGAAAAAAAGAGATACGAGCAACACAATAATAACCTGGAAAATGAAGGGTATGTAAGATTCCTGAAACAGATTGTTGATGTGGTTAGTAACATAAGAAAGCCTTCATCTTCACCACGCATACTGGATTTTGGAAGCGGCAGCTCTGCAGTGTTGACCAGCCTTCTTATTGGAAATGGTTTTAACTGCACTGCGTATGACCCGTTATTTGATATCAATATTGATGACGACGGTCCTTCCTATGACATTATAATCTTATGTGAAGTAATAGAACATCTCAGGAACATAGAAGCAGAGATGGAAAAGATAAAGAGACTTCTTAAAGATGATGGCATTCTGATAATAAGAACACGCCTGTATCCATCGGTAGAAAAGATTGAAAATTGGTGGTATGCACAGGATAAGACCCACATAAATTTCTTTGCCAGCCGAACGATAGATAAAATTGCCGGAATAATAAACAGAACCAAGGTTCTACCAAAAGATGAAGATATCTTTGTTATTGAATAGTGGTAAACATCACTGGTTTTGCGAAAAGTTGTTTTCTTCTATGGTGATTAATTTTACTCTCACGCTATCCCTCGAAATCGTAACATAATTAAAAGAAATTGGAATGCCGGATTCTATTCTTACCTGTTGATCAGTCGGAAGAATGCTGAATCTGGAAAATGGACTGGGTGCGCTAGTGTAAAGGATACCGTCACGAAGCTCAGTAAAATGGTGATGAATGTGGCCAAAGAATACACCAAGGATTCGGGCTTCAGATTGAACCAGCAACTTGTGTAAGCGATCTCCGTTTATCATCAACATGTCTCTATCCACCCAAGGGGAGTCAATCGAAACAGGTGGAAAATGACAGAATAATACGATTTCGCGTCCTGTTGAACGACTAAGAAAATCTGAAAGTGCTTTCTCCTGTTTTTCTGAAAATACGCCATGAGGATCAATTTCTCTGGGTCCCTGAGTATCCAGTATCAGGAATATGATATTGTTCAGGGTAAAAAAACGGGATACGCCTGCATTTGCAATACTTTCTGAAAAGCCTGTCTGTAAGTTCTCTACCATAGAGGGGGTATCATGATTGCCATTGATAAAATAGGATGGTTTGATTAGCTTTGAAAAAAGCGATTTGGCAAGCTGAATGGAATCGTCATCAGGACTGTTAACAATATCTCCACTGTGAATTACAAAATCCGCTGCTGCACCTGTTTTATTAATGTGGTTGATCAGTTTTGCAGAAGTCTCAAAAGTGTTTCTTTTATACAATTGAAAACTTTTGTGGTTCCCTATGTGAGTATCGCTGAAATGGATAAATGAGATTGAACTCTTGTCATCCATAATATCTGTTGAATGAAAGATTATTACTGGTTATTTTCGGAAATCTTTTTGGCGATGAAGTGACTGATAAGTTTGCGTTCTGCCAGGCCTATGCCTTTAAATTGAACACCAATTTCAAGAAAATTTTTTGCTGTAGTTTGACTTACGTAAATAATCGTTGCATCGGTTCGGATAACGACCATAGAATTGGGAAGCACAAAAGTAAGTTTTAGCAGTTGACCATTTTTGAAGTTTTGCTCTGCACGGAACTTCATCCCGGTTTCACTTAAATTTAAAACCGGGCAGATCTCTTCAACTTCAGTTTCTGATGGGTGTGTGCCAGGTTTGTATACCTCTACTGTAACGTAATTGGTTTCGACTCTGGGATATTGCCTTCGTTCTACTAAGTTCATACTGAAAAAATAGTTGAGGCGTAAAATATTGTAAAGATCATGATTTGAGCAGATCCTTCTCAAGGTTGTATTTTTAGAATGATCCTTATAATTGATCCGAAATCTGCAATCTAAAATCTGAATTGGTTTGTTATGGTACAGAAATCTTATACCCGTGTTACTCTGGCACTTGATATTGTAAAAAAATTACAGAATGGGCCGTATGCCGGTTATCATGAACTGGCAATTATAAAGCACCAGATAGATCTTTTTGATATAGTCAGTGTAAAAGATGCACCTTCCCTGAGTATCTGTTGTAATAATCCGCTGGTTCCCTGTGACAATAATAATATCTGCTGGAAAGCGGTGGAATTGGTTAAAAAAGAGTTTAAAATAGATAAGTCGGTCAAGATTGAACTGGAGAAAAATATTCCGGTGATGGGGGGGTTAGCGGGCGGCAGTGCAAATGCTGCCACAGTTCTGATGCTTTTAAACCAGTTCTGGCAACTGGGCTTATCGACTGATCAGCTAATGCAACTTGGTAGAAAACTGGGAATGGATGTGCCTTACTATTTTCTGGGGGGCACAGCGTTCGACAGCGAGGCTACCGGAGTATTAAAAAAAATACAGACTGAGCTAAAACTGGTTTTTTTACTGGCAATACCTGATTTTGGGGTTTCAACCGGAAAAGCTTATCAGCAAATCAATTATTCTCTGATAAATATCGATCAGGAAAAAACTGCTTTAATGGCCAAATTTTTGCACGATGGTGATTACCACAACGTCTTGAAATCAATGCACAACGATTTTGAGCATTCAGTGTTTTTAAACTATCCGGAATTGAGAAAAATTAAAGAAAACATGATTAATGCAGGTTGTGATCAGGCCATAATGAGTGGCTCGGGATCAACTATCATGGGTATTACTGATAGCATATCTCATGCTCAGGAAATACAAGAAAAAGTGCCCTTTAAAACGACTGTTGTTTCCACGCTCTAATCTCTGTTTCTATATACCAGTATGTCAGAGGTCCTCAGATATGAGGTGACATCATTGCAAAAAGTTATTATATTAATCGTGAAGAAGAGTTTTACCGGGAGGCTTTTATGGATAAAAATTTCATTGAAAGGACATCCTCTTTCAGATGGAACTCACGCCTTGAATTGTACCAGTATTTCAAAGAAAATTTCAATATCGATTCCGAAATGGTCGACGCTACAATAAACAGAGTGATGGCTGGTTTTAAACCTCGAATGGGACAGATCGTAAAAACTCAGGAATTGTGGCAAAAGGTTGGTTTGGTTTTAGAGGAGTACCATCAGATCGATCATCTTATAAGTGCCTGAAAAATAAGGCATTCAGAAAATATTCCTACACTTAGATGCCAGCTTTTTAGCTGCTTTCATCTTTTTCTTAAAAGCCCAAACATCAGGCTGTCTCCTTATTAAAAAGGATCGCGGTAGGGAAAACCGAAATACCTGAACCCATGGTAGCCATTATAATAATCATCCCAGAAGTAGCTGCTTGCAGTAATGCGGGATACATTGAAGTGAAATATCATATTTTGAGTTGGTTGCCAGTTTATCGAAAAATTAAAAGGAACATTTTTAAAATATTCCATTGAAGAAAGATTGTTGGGAGTGAAATTCTGGCTTGAAGAAAAAGTGGAATGAATAGGGAGACTGAAGTTGAGATTTATCGTAACAGGCGCTGCGAACTTATATTGAAGCATCGTGGTGTATAGACTCTGGGATTTCAAGTCGGACACACCAGAAGCGCTGGCCATACCGAAACTGAGACTATGCTGGATAGAGAGTCGTGATGGATCAAAAAGAGAGTTCCCTGTCTGTTCGGATGAGCTCGTATAGGCACTCTGATCTTGAGCAGATACACTAAAAATTGATAGGCATACCAACATGATTATAGCATTTCTACTCATATTGAACTCCTGTAATAAAACAGTTCCTATTCACACACTTATATAATAGAATATAGTAATTACTATTCTCCTGAAAGTATAATATTTTTTCAATTTTTGTGCCACATTTCCGAGCAGTGTATTCTGAGCGAATACGGTTTATAGAGCATACACTTGATAAGCCAATCCGTTATTGTTTATAATTTAGGAATGGAAAAGGCTGATCAATATAATAATACACCTAATATTTTTGAATATTATGACTATCGCTTATTTCTCAGGGATCTGGTGGAATACGAGAGAAAACGTAATCCTGTATTCTCTAATCGTTACATTGTTCGAAGAGCTGGGTTCAAATCTCCGACAGCCCTGAAACATGTTATCGATGGAAAAAGAAATTTAAGTCTTGAATCAGCCAATAAATTTGCTTCGGCATTGAAAATAGAGGGGATCAAAAGGCATTATTTTCTTACACTGGTGCTGTTTAACCAGACCGAGTCATTGGCGGAGAGGGAGAAATACCTTAAGGAGTTAGTGGAGCTTAAACGCTCAGAAAATCCCTCTTTATTAGACGAAGGAAAATATGATGTTTTATCAAAATGGTATCATTTGGCTATCCGTGAAATAGTGGATCTACCGGATTTTAAAAATTCCGTTAAATGGATCTCCAGGATACTTACCCCTCAGATTACCATGCAAGATGTTGCAGATTCTTTGGATCTGCTTAAAAAGCTTGGCTTAATTCAGAAAAAAGAGGGCCGTTATCAGCAGAGTGAAAACATTTTGGAAACAGACGAACGGGTCAGGTCGGTAAAAGTCGCTGAGTATCATCGTCAAATGATTCAGCTTGGTGCAGAATCCATTACCCGTTTCCCAGGTAATGAACGGGACATTTCAGGAACGACACTGAGAATATCACGTGAGGATGTACAGAATGTGAAAATACTGCTGAAAGAATTTCGCAAGAAGCTGTTAAATCTGGCTGTCAACAGCGCCAATGCAGATCAGATTTATCAGTTGAATTTTCAGTTTTTTCCTCTGGTGATTCCAGATCGGAAGGCAAGGATTGCTGAACGGGAGGAGATGTGAAACATTACTTTAAAATTCTCTGCTCTGCCATCATTCTTCCGTTATTTATTAATTGCGGAGTCAACACTGCTGATGGCGGAGGGGTGATTGTAAATAATCCCGCAATTGCTGGTTGTATCAGATTTCCCGAAGGGCAGAGTGCTTATGGCGCAATGGCCGTGATTGGTCGCCAGGGCTACAGTGGTGCCATAGATACAAATTTTGAGGCAAATCATGAAGGTTTTTCTATCTCCTATAATATTAAAGCTTTGGATACTGCTTATTGCGATGTGCAGGGCAATTTCTTCTTTGAAGACCTTTTTCCGGGTGATTATGTTCTGGTTGCACAGAGTAAGGAAACTGGAATGCTTGCTTTGGCAAATGTAAGTTGTGGCTACAATGAAACATTAAATGTAGATATGACACTGGAAACACCAGCAGAGCTTAAAATTAAACCTTATTATTATAACCATGGAGATTCTTCCAATTTTGTTGCTGCACAGATTGCTGGTACCGGCTTTACGGTGGACGCCGACAGCAGCAGTGGTATATTGAAATTTGACATGGTGCCTGCAGGAGAATTGGAGATCGTTTTATTTCGGAAAAATAATACCAAGGAGGTATTTTATAATTTCAAAACGGCATCTGGGGAAAACTCAACCCTGTTGGTTGATCCACATCGTTCAAACTCGTTTTGGACAGCGATTGAACCGGGGCCCCGTGATCCTTTGGGAAGACCATTTATTCTAAGCAGCTCTCCTTCAGATGGTGCACAGGGTACTATGGTTAATCAGGACAGAAATCGCAGTTTTGATATTGAAATTCAGTTCAGTCATCCCATGGACAGTAAATTTACCAATCCTGCGATTAATGTCAAATCAAGTGACAGCCTGACTGTACTTGATTCCATCTGGTGGCAGGGAGGCAATGTAGCGTATTTGAAACTGTGTACAATTGACGGTTCGGGACAGTGCGTCCGGGGAGATTCTTTGTATAGATCTGGAATAACCTATTCAGTAATAATCGATACCAATGCAACTACTTCACTGGGGGTCAGATTCCCATATCCGGATACTCTGACTTTCGTACCTAAACCATAGGATACTTTATCTACCTATATACGAGGAGGCAGTATGAAATGCAGATTCCGGTCAATAATAGCGATGCTTCTGGCGACAATGGCGGTTAATGCAGCGGTTGTTTTTCAAGATGATTTCTCCAATCCGGGGATTTCAAATCAGAACTGGAGCGTCAGCAATCCTGAGCAGGTTACCATAAATTTTGCCGGGGGGGAATGCTCCGTCACCAATACCAGCAATAGTGCCGGAGTACTGCTTATTCATGAGCTGGATCAAAATCTGCCTACCTTTACTTTTTCGGTAAAAATAAACAGGCCTGAAAATAAAACTGCCGGTTTTTACTTTTGTCTTGGGGTCAAGGATACAAGAATCATAGGCTACGAATTACTCCTTTTTGAATCTAATCAGATTATTATCTGGAAGCATAAGGGTGATACTCCTGTTAGCCTATTTCAGGGACAAAGTGCTTATCTGGTTTCAGGGTATAATGAGATAAAGGTAAGCAAAAAAGCTGATAAATTTAACATTTTCTGTAATGATCAGTTTGTCGCTTCTTTTACGGATTCAGAGTACGGTTCGGGAAATGTTGCACTGGAACTTGGACCTGAAGCAGCAGTAAAATTTGACGATGTCCTGGTGAATGATCAGTTTGAGGAGGCTACGATCCGGACCTGCTTTGCAGATGATTTTAGCAGCGGAGCTCTAGTTGGATGGGTTAAGGAAGGAAAGGGACAGATCGAAGTTAAAAACGACTCTCTGATGATTACTACTACTGATTCGTCTTGTGATCTGGTTACTGATCTGCAACTGAATAATTTTGTGGCGAAAGTGGTAGTTTCTCATAGAAGTGGCTCTGGTAAAGCCCCCTATGGTTTTCTTTTGCAGGGAAGAGCGTCGGATAATAGTATACCTCTAAGCGGCTTTATCATTACCGGCAACAGGATGTATGGTGCCTTCACTCCCAGTTCTTCATCCTACAATCTTTACAACAGCCAGAAAATAAGGGGAGCTGCCTATACAGAAGATGGGCAGACATACTACTTTTATGACACATTGGAACTCTCAAAGCAACCGACTACCGGTTACATCTTTAAAGTCAATCAATCGGCTCTTTGTACCATACCTGAGATTGGCTTTGAAATAACCAATATCGGTTTGTTTTGCTCTGATAGCCTCAGTCTGCTTTTTGATGATTTTGTGGCGGCAGAGGGTACCGAAGCGGTTTGTTCAGGCGGATCTATAGCCATCAGAGAAAAAACCAAAAGTAAAAAAGTGATGAGAATTACCAGAGTTGTTCCTTATGTTGTTGATCCCCTGGGAAGAACGATTCCAAATTTCAGCAATATTGAGATGAAACGCAACTTATCTCCTGGTATCTATTTGGGAGCAGATCAGAAAAAAGCAATACTGAAAAATTAGACTCTTGTCGGGGCAACCCTTGTGGTTGCCCGGGCAACCACAAGGGTTGCCCCGACAAGAGTCTAATTTTTCAGTATTGCTTTTTTCTGATCTGCTCCCAAATAGATACCAGGAGATAAGTTGCGTTTCATCTCAATATTGCTGAAATTTGGAATCGTTCTTCCCAGGGGATCAACAACATAAGGAACAACTCTGGTAATTCTCATCACTTTTTTACTTTTGGTTTTTTCTCTGATGGCTATAGATCCGCCTGAACAAACCGCTTCGGTACCCTCTGCCGCCACAAAATCATCAAAAAGCAGACTGAGGCTATCAGAGCAAAACAAACCGATATTGGTTATTTCAAAGCCAATCTCAGGTATGGTACAAAGAGCCGATTGATTGACTTTAAAGATGTAACCGGTAGTCGGTTGCTTTGAGAGTTCCAATGTGTCATAAAAGTAGTATGTCTGCCCATCTTCTGTATAGGCAGCTCCCCTTATTTTCTGGCTGTTGTAAAGATTGTAGGATGAAGAACTGGGAGTGAAGGCACCATACATCCTGTTGCCGGTAATGATAAAGCCGCTTAGAGGTATACTATTATCCGACGCTCTTCCCTGCAAAAGAAAACCATAGGGGGCTTTACCAGAGCCACTTCTATGAGAAACTACCACTTTCGCCACAAAATTATTCAGTTGCAGATCAGTAACCAGATCACAAGACGAATCAGTAGTAGTAATCATCAGAGAGTCGTTTTTAACTTCGATCTGTCCCTTTCCTTCCTTAACCCATCCAACTAGAGCTCCGCTGCTAAAATCATCTGCAAAGCAGGTCCGGATCGTAGCCTCCTCAAACTGATCATTCACCAGGACATCGTCAAATTTTACTGCTGCTTCAGGTCCAAGTTCCAGTGCAACATTTCCCGAACCGTACTCTGAATCCGTAAAAGAAGCGACAAACTGATCATTACAGAAAATGTTAAATTTATCAGCTTTTTTGCTTACCTTTATCTCATTATACCCTGAAACCAGATAAGCACTTTGTCCCTGAAATAGGCTAACAGGAGTATCACCCTTATGCTTCCAGATAATAATCTGATTAGATTCAAAAAGGAGTAATTCGTAGCCTATGATTCTTGTATCCTTGACCCCAAGACAAAAGTAAAAACCGGCAGTTTTATTTTCAGGCCTGTTTATTTTTACCGAAAAAGTAAAGGTAGGCAGATTTTGATCCAGCTCATGAATAAGCAGTACTCCGGCACTATTGCTGGTATTGGTGACGGAGCATTCCCCCCCGGCAAAATTTATGGTAACCTGCTCAGGATTGCTGACGCTCCAGTTCTGATTTGAAATCCCCGGATTGGAGAAATCATCTTGAAAAACAACCGCTGCATTAACCGCCATTGTCGCCAGAAGCATCGCTATTATTGACCGGAATCTGCATTTCATACTGCCTCCTCGTATATAGGTAGATAAAGTATCCTATGGTTTAGGTACGAAAGTCAGAGTATCCGGATATGGGAATCTGACCCCCAGTGAAGTAGTTGCATTGGTATCGATTATTACTGAATAGGTTATTCCAGATCTATACAAAGAATCTCCCCGGACGCACTGTCCCGAACCGTCAATTGTACACAGTTTCAAATACGCTACATTGCCTCCCTGCCACCAGATGGAATCAAGTACAGTCAGGCTGTCACTTGATTTGACATTAATCGCAGGATTGGTAAATTTACTGTCCATGGGATGACTGAACTGAATTTCAATATCAAAACTGCGATTTCTGTCCTGATTAACCATAGTACCCTGTGCACCATCTGAAGGAGAGCTGCTTAGAATAAATGGTCTTCCCAAAGGATCACGGGGCCCCGGTTCAATCGCTGTCCAAAACGAGTTTGAACGATGTGGATCAACCAACAGGGTTGAGTTTTCCCCAGATGCCGTTTTGAAATTATAAAATACCTCCTTGGTATTATTTTTCCGAAATAAAACGATCTCCAATTCTCCTGCAGGCACCATGTCAAATTTCAATATACCACTGCTGCTGTCGGCGTCCACCGTAAAGCCGGTACCAGCAATCTGTGCAGCAACAAAATTGGAAGAATCTCCATGGTTATAATAATAAGGTTTAATTTTAAGCTCTGCTGGTGTTTCCAGTGTCATATCTACATTTAATGTTTCATTGTAGCCACAACTTACATTTGCCAAAGCAAGCATTCCAGTTTCCTTACTCTGTGCAACCAGAACATAATCACCCGGAAAAAGGTCTTCAAAGAAGAAATTGCCCTGCACATCGCAATAAGCAGTATCCAAAGCTTTAATATTATAGGAGATAGAAAAACCTTCATGATTTGCCTCAAAATTTGTATCTATGGCACCACTGTAGCCCTGGCGACCAATCACGGCCATTGCGCCATAAGCACTCTGCCCTTCGGGAAATCTGATACAACCAGCAATTGCGGGATTATTTACAATCACCCCTCCGCCATCAGCAGTGTTGACTCCGCAATTAATAAATAACGGAAGAATGATGGCAGAGCAGAGAATTTTAAAGTAATGTTTCACATCTCCTCCCGTTCAGCAATCCTTGCCTTCCGATCTGGAATCACCAGAGGAAAAAACTGAAAATTCAACTGATAAATCTGATCTGCATTGGCGCTGTTGACAGCCAGATTTAACAGCTTCTTGCGAAATTCTTTCAGCAGTATTTTCACATTCTGTACATCCTCACGTGATATTCTCAGTGTCGTTCCTGAAATGTCCCGTTCATTACCTGGGAAACGGGTAATGGATTCTGCACCAAGCTGAATCATTTGACGATGATACTCAGCGACTTTTACCGACCTGACCCGTTCGTCTGTTTCCAAAATGTTTTCACTCTGCTGATAACGGCCCTCTTTTTTCTGAATTAAGCCAAGCTTTTTAAGCAGATCCAAAGAATCTGCAACATCTTGCATGGTAATCTGAGGGGTAAGTATCCTGGAGATCCATTTAACGGAATTTTTAAAATCCGGTAGATCCACTATTTCACGGATAGCCAAATGATACCATTTTGATAAAACATCATATTTTCCTTCGTCTAATAAAGAGGGATTTTCTGAGCGTTTAAGCTCCACTAACTCCTTAAGGTATTTCTCCCTCTCCGCCAATGACTCGGTCTGGTTAAACAGCACCAGTGTAAGAAAATAATGCCTTTTGATCCCCTCTATTTTCAATGCCGAAGCAAATTTATTGGCTGATTCAAGACTTAAATTTCTTTTTCCATCGATAACATGTTTCAGGGCTGTCGGAGATTTGAACCCAGCTCTTCGAACAATGTAACGATTAGAGAATACAGGATTACGTTTTCTCTCGTATTCCACCAGATCCCTGAGAAATAAGCGATAGTCATAATATTCAAAAATATTAGGTGTATTATTATATTGATCAGCCTTTTCCATTCCTAAATTATAAACAATAACGGATTGGCTTATCAAGTGTATGCTCTATAAACCGTATTCGCTCAGAATACACTGCTCGGAAATGTGGCACAAAAATTGAAAAAATATTATACTTTCAGGAGAATAGTAATTACTATATTCTATTATATAAGTGTGTGAATAGGAACTGTTTTATTACAGGAGTTCAATATGAGTAGAAATGCTATAATCATGTTGGTATGCCTATCAATTTTTAGTGTATCTGCTCAAGATCAGAGTGCCTATACGAGCTCATCCGAACAGACAGGGAACTCTCTTTTTGATCCATCACGACTCTCTATCCAGCATAGTCTCAGTTTCGGTATGGCCAGCGCTTCTGGTGTGTCCGACTTGAAATCCCAGAGTCTATACACCACGATGCTTCAATATAAGTTCGCAGCGCCTGTTACGATAAATCTCAACTTCAGTCTCCCTATTCATTCCACTTTTTCTTCAAGCCAGAATTTCACTCCCAACAATCTTTCTTCAATGGAATATTTTAAAAATGTTCCTTTTAATTTTTCGATAAACTGGCAACCAACTCAAAATATGATATTTCACTTCAATGTATCCCGCATTACTGCAAGCAGCTACTTCTGGGATGATTATTATAATGGCTACCATGGGTTCAGGTATTTCGGTTTTCCCTACCGCGATCCTTTTTAATAAGGAGACAGCCTGATGTTTGGGCTTTTAAGAAAAAGATGAAAGCAGCTAAAAAGCTGGCATCTAAGTGTAGGAATATTTTCTGAATGCCTTATTTTTCAGGCACTTATAAGATGATCGATCTGATGGTACTCCTCTAAAACCAAACCAACCTTTTGCCACAATTCCTGAGTTTTTACGATCTGTCCCATTCGAGGTTTAAAACCAGCCATCACTCTGTTTATTGTAGCGTCGACCATTTCGGAATCGATATTGAAATTTTCTTTGAAATACTGGTACAATTCAAGGCGTGAGTTCCATCTGAAAGAGGATGTCCTTTCAATGAAATTTTTATCCATAAAAGCCTCCCGGTAAAACTCTTCTTCACGATTAATATAATAACTTTTTGCAATGATGTCACCTCATATCTGAGGACCTCTGACATACTGGTATATAGAAACAGAGATTAGAGCGTGGAAACAACAGTCGTTTTAAAGGGCACTTTTTCTTGTATTTCCTGAGCATGAGATATGCTATCAGTAATACCCATGATAGTTGATCCCGAGCCACTCATTATGGCCTGATCACAACCTGCATTAATCATGTTTTCTTTAATTTTTCTCAATTCCGGATAGTTTAAAAACACTGAATGCTCAAAATCGTTGTGCATTGATTTCAAGACGTTGTGGTAATCACCATCGTGCAAAAATTTGGCCATTAAAGCAGTTTTTTCCTGATCGATATTTATCAGAGAATAATTGATTTGCTGATAAGCTTTTCCGGTTGAAACCCCAAAATCAGGTATTGCCAGTAAAAAAACCAGTTTTAGCTCAGTCTGTATTTTTTTTAATACTCCGGTAGCCTCGCTGTCGAACGCTGTGCCCCCCAGAAAATAGTAAGGCACATCCATTCCCAGTTTTCTACCAAGTTGCATTAGCTGATCAGTCGATAAGCCCAGTTGCCAGAACTGGTTTAAAAGCATCAGAACTGTGGCAGCATTTGCACTGCCGCCCGCTAACCCCCCCATCACCGGAATATTTTTCTCCAGTTCAATCTTGACCGACTTATCTATTTTAAACTCTTTTTTAACCAATTCCACCGCTTTCCAGCAGATATTATTATTGTCACAGGGAACCAGCGGATTATTACAACAGATACTCAGGGAAGGTGCATCTTTTACACTGACTATATCAAAAAGATCTATCTGGTGCTTTATAATTGCCAGTTCATGATAACCGGCATACGGCCCATTCTGTAATTTTTTTACAATATCAAGTGCCAGAGTAACACGGGTATAAGATTTCTGTACCATAACAAACCAATTCAGATTTTAGATTGCAGATTTCGGATCAATTATAAGGATCATTCTAAAAATACAACCTTGAGAAGGATCTGCTCAAATCATGATCTTTACAATATTTTACGCCTCAACTATTTTTTCAGTATGAACTTAGTAGAACGAAGGCAATATCCCAGAGTCGAAACCAATTACGTTACAGTAGAGGTATACAAACCTGGCACACACCCATCAGAAACTGAAGTTGAAGAGATCTGCCCGGTTTTAAATTTAAGTGAAACCGGGATGAAGTTCCGTGCAGAGCAAAACTTCAAAAATGGTCAACTGCTAAAACTTACTTTTGTGCTTCCCAATTCTATGGTCGTTATCCGAACCGATGCAACGATTATTTACGTAAGTCAAACTACAGCAAAAAATTTTCTTGAAATTGGTGTTCAATTTAAAGGCATAGGCCTGGCAGAACGCAAACTTATCAGTCACTTCATCGCCAAAAAGATTTCCGAAAATAACCAGTAATAATCTTTCATTCAACAGATATTATGGATGACAAGAGTTCAATCTCATTTATCCATTTCAGCGATACTCACATAGGGAACCACAAAAGTTTTCAATTGTATAAAAGAAACACTTTTGAGACTTCTGCAAAACTGATCAACCACATTAATAAAACAGGTGCAGCAGCGGATTTTGTAATTCACAGTGGAGATATTGTTAACAGTCCTGATGACGATTCCATTCAGCTTGCCAAATCGCTTTTTTCAAAGCTAATCAAACCATCCTATTTTATCAATGGCAATCATGATACCCCCTCTATGGTAGAGAACTTACAGACAGGCTTTTCAGAAAGTATTGCAAATGCAGGCGTATCCCGTTTTTTTACCCTGAACAATATCATATTCCTGATACTGGATACTCAGGGACCCAGAGAAATTGATCCTCATGGCGTATTTTCAGAAAAACAGGAGAAAGCACTTTCAGATTTTCTTAGTCGTTCAACAGGACGCGAAATCGTATTATTCTGTCATTTTCCACCTGTTTCGATTGACTCCCCTTGGGTGGATAGAGACATGTTGATGATAAACGGAGATCGCTTACACAAGTTGCTGGTTCAATCTGAAGCCCGAATCCTTGGTGTATTCTTTGGCCACATTCATCACCATTTTACTGAGCTTCGTGACGGTATCCTTTACACTAGCGCACCCAGTCCATTTTCCAGATTCAGCATTCTTCCGACTGATCAACAGGTAAGAATAGAATCCGGCATTCCAATTTCTTTTAATTATGTTACGATTTCGAGGGATAGCGTGAGAGTAAAATTAATCACCATAGAAGAAAACAACTTTTCGCAAAACCAGTGATGTTTACCACTATTCAATAACAAAGATATCTTCATCTTTTGGTAGAACCTTGGTTCTGTTTATTATTCCGGCAATTTTATCTATCGTTCGGCTGGCAAAGAAATTTATGTGGGTCTTATCCTGTGCATACCACCAATTTTCAATCTTTTCTACCGATGGATACAGGCGTGTTCTTATTATCAGAATGCCATCATCTTTAAGAAGTCTCTTTATCTTTTCCATCTCTGCTTCTATGTTCCTGAGATGTTCTATTACTTCACATAAGATTATAATGTCATAGGAAGGACCGTCGTCATCAATATTGATATCAAATAACGGGTCATACGCAGTGCAGTTAAAACCATTTCCAATAAGAAGGCTGGTCAACACTGCAGAGCTGCCGCTTCCAAAATCCAGTATGCGTGGTGAAGATGAAGGCTTTCTTATGTTACTAACCACATCAACAATCTGTTTCAGGAATCTTACATACCCTTCATTTTCCAGGTTATTATTGTGTTGCTCGTATCTCTTTTTTTCTTCTTCAACACTTATCCAATACAACTCTGGTACAAAAACCAGTCCGCATCTGTCACAATAGCAGAATTTGCGCCATTTATTCTGCGCAGCAATTTCTATTGACTGGTTTTCACACACTCTGCATTTCATTTGGACAAAGCAGTTTCGATTTGCGCTATAGTGCTATCACAGGCGATTATACTTTCCCTGATAGCATTTAAAGGATTCAAGAGAGGCACACTGTTTAGTCTTATATTTAATATTGCATTCCAGAACTCATTTATTCCTCCGCTGGCCTGAAGACTCTTTTTAACAGATTCAAATTGTTGAATCTCAGTGCTTGAGTTTCCGGCAATATACGAATAAAGATGTTCCTTCATTTTCATAACAGATCTGATAAAGAAGACTGAATTTTCATATAACTCCCTATATTCTTCAGAAAGCGTATCAACAGAGGTGTCAGCCTCCAGACTCTTGCGTGTTATCATGGCACCGGTTCTGGAATAATAGGGATCCCCATTTTCATTAATTGTCAAAAGCTCATATACTCCATTTTGAAATGTTGTCTGGTAAATATCACACGAAGGATTAGAATCTGGTGTTTCTTTTATGTATGAATACACTGTCTGAGGAGAAATCGATTTCATGCATAATTTGCTTTTACAATCAGTACAGAAACAGGGGCGTTTATTACACCGTCCGGAAAATATGAGGTTTCCTGAATAGTAAGGACCGGTCTCAACCGGATTCGTAGGCCCAAACAGTGCAAAGACTTTCTTTGACAGTGATGCTGCAGCATGCATGATTGCGGTATCAGAAGTAACACAAAATTCTGAAAAATCGATTAATACAATGCTCTCTCTAAAAGTTAATTCTCCGGAAGCTACTACACAGTTTTCACCTAATTCATGTTTTAATCTTTCTGCAAGGTTTCTCTCTGCAATATCACCTGTGACAAATATCGTATAACCATCCTCTATTATCCTTCTTCCCAGCGATATAAAATGCTCAACAGGCCATCTTTTGGAATCGTATGCCGCACCAGGATGAAAGATGGCTATAGATGAATCATCATTTTTCCTTTTTGATTCAATATATTTCCTTATCTGCTCTTTTTCTTTATCTTCTATGGTAATGCCGGTGTCGGAAGAAGGAACATTTGAAACATTTGCGATTCTTTTGTATATGTCAGTTACATGGAGTGAATTGTAGTATCTGCCAAATGGTATGGCATAAAGATATGCCGACCAGCTATCTCTTATACAGTGATTGCCCTGGGAAAGAAAATTCTGTCCAATGATCTTTTTACCATTAAGAAGTGATACAAAATGGGAAATATATCCTATCTGACTCAGGTTAATAATCTGCTCAAAGTTTTCATCTTTTAATTTCTGTACTAATTCTTTTAAAAGTCCGATTCCATTCTCCCATGAATCAGATCGTATCTTATCGCGGATTTCTTTTCTTTTAAATCGAATTATATCATCACAAAATTTGTAGTTTACCAGTCCACCTTCAAAACCATCTTCGACAAAAAATGATATCTGATGATCTTTATTTTTCTTTTTCAGTGCTTCCAATACAGGAAGAGTCATTATTACATCTCCCAGATTGTTTGGAAGTACAACGAGTATTTTTTTCATAGGATCATTTTACAGTAAATTCTTTTTTTCTTCATAGGTATAGGTACGAGAAATCTCAAATGCAGTAAGAAGTAATAATTCCTCATCCGACAACAATTCTTTCCCTATTTTCTTTTTTACTTCTTCTATCAATTTGAAGAGATCTTTTTTTTCCACTTTATCCCTGTCTTCATAAATCGATTTTTACTCAATTACTATAATATTCGGGAAGTTTTTTTTCCTTACTTTTTTGCATCAACTCAGGTATAGAAACAAACTGAAAAGAATCTGAAACAATCAAAAAAAACCAGAAATAATACCTAATCAGATAATCTTTGAAATATAAGGAGTTTTTAATTCCATTTCTTCTTTTGTTATTTTTTCAGGTTATTTCTTATTAGATATTGTTTTGATATTAGTTCTTATTTTTTCCGATTTGATATTAACACGTTATTTTTTTGCCAATTTATACGAGCTAGGGATATCTTTAATTTTGAACTGGTAATAAAAAAGCCTCCATTTTATTAAAAAATGGAGGCTTC
This sequence comes from Fibrobacter sp., assembly GCA_012519985.1. GTDB lineage: Bacteria > Fibrobacterota > Chitinivibrionia > Chitinivibrionales > Chitinispirillaceae > JAAYPC01. Next base: position 128 of record JAAYPC010000065.1, on the reverse strand, counting down.
TTAAAAATTAATCCTGGCGATGACCTACTCTCCCATGCAGTCTCCCACACAGTACCATCGGCGCTGCAGTTCTTAACTTCCGTGTTCGGAATGGGAACGGGTGTGTCAACTGCGCTACAACCACCAGG
>JAAYPC010000358.1 GCA_012519985.1 Fibrobacter sp. | reverse complement strand
TCGATAAAACTGTTTTCTCATCTTGCAAATGTAGGTGATGCCAAGAGTCTTATTCTTCACCCAGCAAGCACCTCTCACAGCCAGTTGACCGAACAACAGCAGCGCGAAGGTGGCCTGACTCCAGATCTGATTCGACTGTCAATAGGTCTCGAACATCCCGATGATCTTATTGAAGCACTTGATGAAGCGCTTGCATTAGTCTAAGCTTTGTTTTCCTGAAACAGAAAACAGTGTCTTTCACAGCAGATGTGATTGACACTGCTTTTTTATTTTAAAAGTTTAAAGAGAAGTGTTATTTCTTTGAGAATGATCAATGTTTACAGATGACCAACTGCATCGATACAGCAGACACATCATTCTGAAAGGTTTCGGACCCAGGGCACAGAAAAAACTTCTCGATTCAAGTGTTCTTGTAATCGGTGCAGGTGGTCTTGGATCGCCTGCTCTTCTTTATCTTGCAGCAGCAGGAACAGGCAAAATCGGAATCGCAGATTACGATACTGTTGAGATTTCTAATCTTCAACGTCAGATACTCTATTCGCAAAAGGATCTAAATACCCTCAAAGCAGAGGCATCAGTTTTTCGTTTGTCCGAGATGAACTCAGATGTACAAATTTACCAACACACCGAACGGATCGATCAATCCAATATCCTTGATATAATCAAAGGTTACGATTTCATTATCGATGGTACCGACAGTCAGAAGATGAAGTTTCTGATCAACGATGCATGCGTTCTTGCCAATAAACCTTTTTCTCATGCAGGAGCAATTGAATTCTCCGGTCAAATAATGACAATCGTTCCACACAAAAGCTCCTGTTTACGATGTATTTTTAGTGCATCGGAAAACGAATCGTTGTCATGTTCTCAGTCAGGTATCATTGGTGCTGTTGTGGGAGTACTGGGAACTCTTCAGGCGCTGGAAGCCATCAAGTATCTCTCTGGAGTTGGTGAGTTACTGACTGATTCATTCCTCTCCTTTCAAGGTGATATGGCACGATTCCACAAGTTCAGTGTTAAAAGAAATCCACACTGTGAAATTTGTGGTGATACTCCCACAATAACAGACCTTAACACGGAAAGATATCAATTATGCAAATGAAACAGGATAACGATAATACTGCTAAATCCGAAATATTCAGAGATTATCGTGGGGTTGAATGCCCGATGAATTTCGCCAGAATCACCGTTGACCTGATGGATCTTAACATTGGTGATCGAATCAGAGTCCTCCTGGATGACGGTGAGCCTTCGGTTAATGTCCCACGTTCGCTTGAACGTGAAGGACAGAAAGTAGTTCACAAAGAAAAAATCGATGATCACTGGTTATTGATTATTGAAAAAAGAGTCGATTGACCATCAGCAGAAACTATTTGAGAATGGAAAAAAAACTTTTAGAAAGACTTAAATCATTGGAGAAAGTACTTTCAGCTTATCCATCTGCTTTAATTGCTTTTTCCGGTGGAGTTGACAGTACCCTGCTGGCTTACGTTTGCAAAAATGTTATCGGCCAGAATACACTGCTTGTGACCGCAACCTCCTCCACTTATCCGGAAAGCGAGCTTGA
>JAAYPC010000357.1 GCA_012519985.1 Fibrobacter sp. | reverse complement strand
ATCAAGTGTGGTCTGTTGCAGCTCTGTGGGGTGGTAGAAGACGTCTTTCATGTTGGTGGTGTCGGTTTTGTAGACGCGGAAACCGATATCGAGATTTTTTTGCCACGAAACACACGAACCACTCGAAAGGGAACCGATATTGTTTTCTGAATCATTGAATAAATCATTTTGTATCTTATCTTCCTCTTTTTTCGTGCCTTTCGTGTTTTTCGTGGTTAACTCTTCCAGTATTTTCTTCCCTGCGCGGCGGATACGTTCTTTACCGATGTCGGCGATTGTTTTGAAACCTGCTTTGTAGGCTTCGCTGGCTTCGTCGGTTTGTTCTGGAAGTTGAACCATGATGAATTTGCGGTTTCCGCCATCTTCGGCGTTGAGTTGCATAGTTGCATGAGCCGTAGCTGCTGAACCAGCAAAAAAATCTAAAACAATACCTTCATCGCAGCTAATCAGCAACAAAACTTTAATTAAGTCAATAGGTTTTGGTGTTTCAAAAACAGCAAAACCATTAAATAACTCTTTTAGTTGATTCTTTGCAAATTCATTAGTGGTTGCTTGTTCTGCAAAAATAATTGTTTCAGGTGTTAAGCCTCTATCTTTTCCTTCAAGAAAAGTTTTTACTCGTGGCACCCCATTACCATCTTTACCAAACCATATTCTATTATCACGAATCGCTTCTTCCATAACAGGTTTTGTATAGAGCCAGCACCTACCACTTTCAAGTTTATGTATCCTACCATTTGGTGCTACCAAATCATAGAACTGGCTATTAGTCCCATGACCAGACTGTGCTGTCGCAGGATCTGACTTCCAAAGTCCACGTGGGTCATTGTCAAAATTTTTATAATTAGCTAGTGCTTTAGCATTCATTGGTAATTGTTTTATAACTTTTCCTGTGCTCCTACTTTTAGCAATACACAGTGTATTATCATGCCTATAAGAGACCTCTTTACGATTTTCTCTATTTGTCCGCTTTTCCCATACAAAATTAACTATAAAATTTTCTTCCCCAAAAATCTCATCACAAATTTTCCTCAAATTATGCACTTCATTGTCATCGATGCTTATAAAAATAACCCCATCATCCCGCAACAAATCCCTGGCAACCAGCAGTCTTTCATACATCATACTCAGCCAATCCGAATGAAACCGTCCATTGCTATCGGTATTTCTGAACAGCTTTCCGCCGTCTTCATCTTCAACACCTAGCTCTTCTTCATATTCCTCTTTACTCTTCTTAAAATCGTCTTTATAAATAAAATCATTCCCAGTATTATACGGTGGGTCAATGTAAATCATCTTGATTTTACCAAGATAGCTCTCCTGCAAAATCTTTAGCACCTCAAAATTATCGCCTTCGATATACAGGTTCTCTGTCGTATCGAAATTAACGCTTTCTTCCCTGCATGGTCTTAAGGTTTTTTTAATTGGCATGTTAGCCTTTAAGAGGGAAGCCTTTTTCCCCGGCCAGTCCAATCGGTACCGCTCATTATCATCTTCTACGAGTACTTCTGATAATTGCTGGCGTAGTAAATCAAAATCAACAACCTTTTTTATTTTACCGTTTTCATCATGCGATTCTGTAATCACATTAGGGAAAAGTTGTGCTATTCGCTCAATATTATTCTGAGTGCGGTTGGGGGTTTGCATTTTGAGAGTTTCCATTTTACTTTTATATCTCCTTTTTAGCCACTAAAAGCACGTAATTTCACGAAAGCAAAAAGTCTAAAATTCTTTTCGAAGGTTTTATTTCAGTGTGTTTAGTGTGTTCCGTGGTCAAAATCTTCTAAAATCTGCTTCTTCTCCAGTAGTATCTTATTAATCTCTACCTTGCGGTTGAACTGCTTTTCATGCCTGATTTTATTTTCCAATGCTGTAATTTCAGCCTTCAGTTGTTTTTTACTGGCATCAATAGTAACAAGCTCGTTAAAATCCTTCCTTGTTTCGGAACCTGTAACAATAAATGTCTTTACCAGTTTCTGGTAAACTTTTTCTAAATCGATTCCGGTAAAATCAAAAACGACAGGTTCATTCCATGCCGAAAAATAGTAATTTTCAGCCTTATTACCCTCTTTTAAGGTGATACCCCAGGCAAAAGAATCTTTATATAGGAATTTATACAGTATCTGGTAGGGTATAGCGCGGTCTATAACCTTTAAAACTCGCACCGGAATAACCTGTTCCTTCAACACAATTTCAAATATTTGTATTTCTGTTACCGTTTCTGACTTTGAAATACCAATGGTGTCTTCGGCAAGCTTGTATTTCCAGGTAATTTTCTGAATTTTATCTACAAACTCTTGTTGCAGCCGAGAGCTGATATTCACCCGTTCATAGAATTTGTTCTTGGCGACAAACTTGTTGACATGGGCCTGTTGGGGTAAGTTTAATTCATTCATTTTTAACCACAGAACACACGGAATACACGGAATTTATTAAGTTTTATTTATGCATTTTTTATCACAGAACACACGGAATACACAGAAATTATTAAGTGATATTTATTCATTTTTTACCACAGAACACACGGAATACACAGAATATATAGACCTTTTTATGTTTTTTTTTATGCATTTTTTATCACGGAACACACGGAATACACGGAAATTAAAGAGCAAAACGCTCAATCTGAACACCTGGATAATGACCGAAGTTAACCAGTAAACCGAGTTTGAGTTTAGTTGCTTTTAAGTAATTTAAAACCTGGGCCTTATGTTCGTTATTTAATTCCGTAACTGCTTTCAATTCCACAATAATATTATCATAACAAATAAAATCCGGCTTATATTTTTGTTCAAGCGTCTCTCCTTTATATACTAATACTAAGGTGGCTTGTTCAACGAAGGGAATTCTTCTGTATGTAAATTCCCTTTTTAAACATTCCTGGTAAACCGCTTCTAAAAACCCGCTTCCCATCTCTTTGTAAACCTCAAAAACAGCTCCCCGGATAGCATATGTTTTATCTTCAAACATTAATTCCATATTCCATGTCCTTCTTTGCTTTCCATGTCCTTCTTTGCTTTCCGTGTCCTTCTGTCTTTTCCGT
>JAAYPC010000356.1 GCA_012519985.1 Fibrobacter sp. | reverse complement strand
TGATGAGTCGGACGAAAGAATTGCTTTTTATACAGGTCTGTCGATAAAACAGATTACCGAGATTCGAGAAAGTATAAAAAAAAGATCTGACAAGCAGGAATAACGAGAAGAGGTGGATAGTAGTTATATGATCCAGGAAAATCTGTCTGATTATTTTCGGCAATAGAGCTTAGGAGAATCATCTTTAATCCAAATGGTTTTGCAGAAATGAATCATCCCAATGTTTTATCAATTCAGAACCACAATCAGCTCTCCAAAAATGCTTTTAATAAAAACCACAGCTATCGGAGTATCGGATAACAGCAGAATAACAATAATTTTCGATCAGATATCGAAAGTTTAGTCTTTATATCCAGTATTATTTTTTTTAAAAGTAAAACGGGTTTATACCGAACCGATCAAGTTTAAAACCGTTTAATTACAAAAACTTTTCTGCAACCAGGGAGGCATTTGCATGAAAACCATTGAAGAAATCAGAGAGTTTGCCAATCAGAATCCCACCACCTGGCTAAGTACCAGTGTTGGCGATCAACCCCATTTACGTGCGATGGCAATGTGGTTTGCCGATGAAAGCGGGTTTTACTTTCACACCGGTACCCAGAAAAGACTCTCTGTACAGTTAAAGAATAATCCCAAAGTAGAACTGGGTTTTTTTAATCCGGGCGATGGCATGGGATCAATGCAGATGGTTCGTGTTACCGGAAAAATCGAACAGGTCAAAGATGAATCCTTAAGAGAGAAGCTTCTTGAAGATCGCCCATGGCTACACGATGTATTCAAGGCTTTCCCAGATGGCGAACTATTCATTTTCCGGATTGCCCATGGAGAGGCACAATACTGGGATATGTCACTTAATTGCAGAGAAAAAGATACTCCCCCTATTGTGTTCTAAACAAAACTGATTCAGAAGCGGCTGCATCTGTGCAGCCGAATTAAGCCTTTGTATAGCTTCCAAAAAAAGGAAACGATTCATTCCAAAAACCAGCTTAGAAATAAGCTGCGTATAGCAATCGCTTTATTGTCGTTGTTCAGAGAAAAGAATCATTTAACCTAAAAACTCGTAGTGGGTGACGACGAAGAATCCCGAATGAATGTATCGGGGCTTGCAGTCGTAAGACCACCTGAAATCACCATGCACCAATAAGAGTGATAAGGTGTTTTTTAAGCAGATTGTGTTTCATGAGACTACCTGAAATTGAAGTAAATCAACTCATTAATAAATTCTTTAATATGGCCTGAGCCGTTCTGAAACCAACTCTCGTTTAATGTGTCAACTGCTTTTTCACAAAAGCAGCTCAACTGTTCTGATGCAAACTGAAAAGAGCCATACCGGTCAAACATCTGCAGCAGTGATGAGATCAGTTGAGCAGAACAATTTATACTCAGCTCATCGATAATCGCTTTTGCCTCAGGAGGTCCATAGTTTAACAGATGCCAGACCAGAATGGTTTTGCGGTTTTCCACAATGTCTGAAGGAAAACCACTGGAGAGGTCTACATTTGAGCACTCGAAAAGATCATCGTAAATCTGGTATGCCCTCCCCAGAAATAGGCCAATCCGGTTAAGTGGTTCTATTTCGGATTCTTTTGCACCGGCAAGTTGAGCTCCTGCTATTAGTGGTCCGCAAAAGGTATATCTTGCGGTCTTAAGATCATAGATCTCATAAATATCATCCAGCCCAAAAGCTCCAAAGTTATCTGCGGAATAAAGCAATTCCAGCAATTGACCGCTTTCGGCATCTATCGCTGTGCTAAGGATCGTTTTCAGAGCCGTTTCTTTTCTTTCCGGCAGCTCTTCAATCTGCAAGAAAGCCTCAATTCCTGCACTGTAGAGGATGTCAGAGAAGATTATAGAGAGATCTTGTGCCTTTTTTTCCGGGATGTTCCCATAGAAATTGTTGATGATTTTATGTAGCGATGGCATAGATCTGCGGGTATCACAATTATCTATTACATCGTCTTGAATAAGTGCAAAGAGGTGGAAAAGCTCCAGTGCTGCGGCTCCGGTATAAAGGTTTTTGCACGCGTTTACCATCCTATTCAGGTAAGAGAGAGAAAAAAGAGTGGATCTGATTCTTTTCCCCTCACGAAGGCAGTACTCAGTAATCATTCTGCAGAGTTCCGGAGATTTTCTAAATAAACCTGCTTTCAGCATCAACTGATTGATCTGATCGTAAATGCTGCGATTTATCATCTGATGCAGCTTGTTTATAATGGACATCGATTCCTGCCGAAAGAAGATTTATAATCCAATGAGCCATTAACCAGATGAAACTCTGAATGCATAATCAACTCCTTATGGTACTTTTAAGAGATTGGCTGATAACACCAGTAGCGTCAGGATCCTTACCTAAATAGCATACATGGCAGGATAGCCGTAGATATGACGGATTCCCCACTGGTAGAGCCGGTCAACCAGAAAATTACTAGTATTCATTCATTCTCCTTGGAGTTAAAACGCGAGAGTTAAATGCGCAACTTCAATGCCATTATTTTTGATAAAAGATTAAAGCTACAAATCAGCCGGTCCGCATTCTTCAGATGCTTTTGGCTGAAAAAGAGTTTTTCAAAATGAGAACAGTGATTTTCAACAAGCATAAGAGGTGTTCAAAAGCTTCGCTTAAGGAATCAGAGAAACAGCGTTTTATTGGGGCATTTTTTGCTTGCACAAAAAAATTTGGGGCTTAAAACAGCTTGCTTTTGTTCTTCAATTTGACTGGTTTTTAACCCGGTGTGGATGAAAATTTTTGGATGGCACAAATGGACCCAATACTCTATAATTTCAATAGATTACTACATCTTTTCATCAGAAGAAAGGAGAGGCTCCAAATCTGCACCAAAAATCTAAATGTAGTACCTTTTTTAATGCACAAAAATTCGTTTATCAAAGGAAGGATGAGACATGGAAAATGGAAATCCTGAATTGAAGTACATTAATGCTGCATTTGTCGGAAGGCAGACAAGGGGATCACAGTTAAAGCGATTAACCAGAAAATCACTTTGGGAAGAAAGAAAGTTTCTGAAACGATTGATACAATATAGTCTGATTGCACCGCTTCTTTTTTTTCTGAAAGTGTTTGCATCTTAAAGCGGTCTCTCTTGCTGTGCGGCCTCTGTTGGGGCGACTCCTGTTGAGGCGACCCTTGTGGTCGCCATGGCAACCACAAGGGTTGCCACAAGGGTTGCCACAACAACTGCCATTACTTTATACGCATAAACAACCTTTTTTTGCTATATTATTATATTCAACCGGGATTTACAACTCAGGAAAGGTGAATTAATGAAAAAGTGTATGTTATGCGTGATGTTGCTTTTTTTTGCTGCCGTCGGTTTATACGCTCAAACCACCCCCAAATACCCTTTCCCACAAAACGTTAAGTATCTCCATGGAAATATGACCAGTGTTATCTCTAATGAGTTTGTAAAAAACTGGTATGATAACTGGAAAAAGAAATACCTTCAGCGCTGCAGTAACAGTGTCAGACCAGGTGTTGATCCATTATCAAAATCACTGGTTGAAGCTCAGGGATTTGCCATGGTCGCAGTGGCTTACATGGGCGATAAAGATCTTTTCGACTCTCTATATGCCTATTATAAATCAAAACAAACCAACGAAGGCTGCGGCTTAATGGGATGGAAAGTTAATGGATGCGATAATTTTGAGGATAGAGGAAGCGCAACTGACGGAGATATCGATGTCGCCTGTGCCTTAATAGTTGCAGATTGGCAATGGCCAGATGCAGGGTATAAGCAAAAAGCCAAAGACCTTATAAACACCTTAAAGAGAATGATTGCAACCTGCGGCGATAAACTGGCAGTTTATCCAGGATGTGGCAATGGACGTCCGTGGGGTGGTTGTGATGAAACCGATATTTCCTACTATACCCCTGCTTTCTTCAGATATTTTGCAGAAGTCTCCGGGGATAAAGACTGGACAAAACTAGCCGATGATACTCATCTTATTCGCGATGCTGCTGCTAACAGCTCTACAGGGCTGGTTCCGGATTGGCAATCGGTTGGTGGCCGTGCAGGAGCAGGCAGCAGAAAAGGATATTTTAGTTTTGATGCCATTCGTGCTCCTTACAAACAAACTATGGATTTTCTCTGGCATGGTAATGAAAAAGCAGAAGCCTGGGCAATAAAACTTACAAATTGGGCTTATGGTTTCGGAGTTAAGAAGCTTGTTGATGGATTTAATCTCAATGGCACCACTGCAAGCAGCAATCACAACATGGCTGCAATAGGGAGCATGGCTGTTGCTGCAATGGCCAATACACCAGAAATCCTGGATACTTTTGCCAAAGAAGTAATTACACTCAGAGATGATTACTGGTATAGTGGTTATCTTGGCAATCTGTATCTTCTTGCGCTGACCGGCAATATGTGGACTCCGGAAATAATTGCTGCCCAGGTAAACACAAATCACATTAAAGGTAAACTTGCACATAAGGTGCAGTTGAAGATTACCAGAAAGGTAAACCGCGGTCTTGTTATATCCGGTATTCCTCAGAACAGCATGATAACTCTTACCTCGCTATCCGGTAAAAAGGCTTTTTCTGCATCCATAACAGACCCCAATACTCCTGTAAATATCAACTCCCTGCAGGGGGGATGTTATGTGCTGACTATACACGACCAGCAAGGAAAGAAACTTGAAGGACGGATGATCCCGGTTTATTGATAATAACAATGCATACAGCAGGTTAACAGAATCTTGTATATATGAGTAAAGATGTCACTGTTAATGACATCTTTACATAAAATATCAGAACGATCCGTTGAAAATCAGCTCAGGTCTGCTTCTGACAACAGTTTTTTCGGTTTCTGTGGTGGTGATGAAGACTCTAAGCCGGGGTCTGACAGAGAAATGCTTATTGAGAACCCAGGTGTAAAGTGTTTCGATATACGGAAAGATTTGCTTATCCATCTGGGTTTCCCGGTCATCATCAGAACCAATCTTCAGATCCAGATCCAGTTTCCCAGGGCCGATCTGCAGCGAGCTGCCCACCCCTCCGTTCATCCCAATCTGTCGCACAACCACATCTTTGGCACTGGAAGAATCGGAGAGTACATTTTGGTAAAAAACCGCAAAACCGTAGCCGAACCTTAGAGAGAAAGCCTGGTTTATCTTAATATCTCCCTGTAGTCCACCCATCAGTTCGTGATCTTTCTCTTTGTTTACCTGGTCGTATTTTCTATAAGGAATCGCTATAAACTGGGGAAGAAGTGATAATCCTTTATAGCTCATGGGAAAATCTAACATAACCATAACTCCATCAGCATTTTTCAGAAAATTCTCGCTTAAAGGCGCAGTTCTCTGAGTTATTACGGTTGTGAAAAGATCAACTCCCAGTTTAAATTCCTTTTTACTTATTGGGGCTCCAATCCTTAATCCATCCATAGTACCATTGGTGGATGCCACCCAGGGCTGGTGAGAACAGGATTCATACCTGATATCCTTACCGCTGTTGGATCTTTGAAGAGAAATGCCTAAAATGTCTGTAACCGAGGTAGCTTTAACGGGAACTCTACCTGCCTGAATATGCATGTATCCAGGGTTCCACCTGACAAAAGCCAGACTGAAAAAGGGATAGAGATCCGCTCTGTTTTTGGTCATATTGCTGTTATCTACAGAAACCGCTTCGGTAGAACCCCAATCATTTCCGATTTCAAATTGAAAATCGACCTGGGAGTTAACCGATGCCTTCAGCCCCACCTTATAACCTATAGTATTGAAATAGTTGCCGCTGGAGATAGTTTTGCCATCATATTTTTCTGAAAGAAACTCGTACCGTAGTCGGTATTGAGCCATCCCGTAAGGGGTGAAGGAGAAGTCCTCCGGAAGAGCTGCTAAAACGGAGAACGAGAAAAGAAGAATCACCAGGGCCGATTGAATCATGGAATAACTCCTCATGAAAGTATGTAAAACGGATTATGGATGAAATAAGAATAGATTATTCGATATTTGTTTTGCAAAAGCTATGGAAAAATAAAACATGTATAGATCGGTTCAAGTGAAAGAACGAAGATAAGAGGGCCCGTTTTTCATCCACTTTACTGTTTTTTAAAACAACATTTACAATATATCGAATTTTTTGCGGCCTTCGAGCTGGATTGATTGAGAGTGCTATCAGATAGTGGGATGTTGGTTGAAACCATTCGAATGTTCTCAGATGTCCAATCACCAGGTGAAAGCACAACCGAGATTTATTGCTGAATCAGGTATATCTTATAAACACCGATTTCAGATATTTCTGTTCAAGCATAGCTGCAAGCCTTCTTACTATCGATTGACGAAGCTCTATATTCTGGCTTAAATGAATCTGGTTTGCCTGATTAAGACTGGTTCCTACCATAAAGGTGATCTCATCACTCTCCAGTAAGACTTCCGTTAACTGAACTGCAGCATTGGTAGTCTCAGGAATAATTCCTCTGTCCAGGTATTCCATCGATTTAGTCATGGTGATGATTCCTTCGGTAACAAGATCTACTCCATCCATAATTGAATGAGGGGGTACTTCGGGATGAAGATTTCTCAGATCAACAGAGATGCTTTTATCAAGTTCACGCCCAATAATTTTGGCTGTTGTTCCACCACAAATCACTTTTTTTCCATCAAAGGAATTAAACACTGAAGCAAGCTGTTTGTCGTTTGACTGATCCACTGGAGCTCCGGTAACTACCAGAGTCTTTCTTGGTGTTCTGAAATAGATTACTCCACAGGTGGTATCATCCCCACACTGCCATCCATCGTTTTCCAGAGCCTTATTAACCAGTGTTTTTGCCAGATTTCTGGCAGAAATGTCTGGATTTCGCTCTACCTGATGCAGAACTGCAGAATTAACTCCATCTATTCCCCAACCAAAAGGGGTGGAATGTTTTCCCATGCCCGACTGATTTAAACCATCGGAAAAAAAGATGATCCGGTCATTTTTCCGTGCCTGAAATTTCGAGATCAACAGGGTGGTTTTTCTTTCATATTCAATGGTGATTTCCTTCTTATCTACCGGGATAATGATTCCATCCCTCAGTAGAACAAAGGGTGGGTTATCATACTCCACAATATTAACGGTTAGATCAGGGTAGATATCCAGAATAGTGAAAGTGGCGTAGCTTATTCTCCTTTCCTTGCAGACAGGAAGTGTTTTCATGATAACAGAAGCGGCCTTTTCAATATCCATGTGGTTGGTGATGAATTTTAGAGCCATAGAAGCGGTAAGGGTAGATAAGACGCTGGCTTTTATGCCGCTTCCCAACCCATCGGAGAGTACTGCAACGGTACGGCTTTCTTCCTTGATTCTTTGCGAAAGGAAGGTATCGCCGATTACTCTCTGACCGAATTTGCTCTTGGTTTCGGAGCCGACTTCAATAAAGGGATTTCTGTTCATGTTTATTTTACAGTATCAATATCTCCGGAGAAAGATTGAATGATGGAGTTGAGGACGGTTTCCGATTCAGAAGCATTTTCACCCAGAAGATATGCGATTTTCTGGACCATGCTCAGGTTCTTGTTGATAATTTCCTGGGATCTTCGAATGATCTGTTCTTTTTGAATAGATGGAGTGGTGATGTCGGCAAAGACCCCACCTACTACGGTGTGTGGTTCTACGGTGAATATCGATCCGTTCAGGATACGGTTTCCGACACGGATATCTTTCTGGATTATATCGTCTGCATACTGCAATACATGGGTAAAGAGACCGTGAAAGGGAACGATCTTTTCCAGAGATGCTCCTTCCATGCCCGGGTTGGAATCAAAAACAGCCTCAATATCTGCTCCGAAGAGTCTGGCAAAGTTTTTATTCATTTCGATGACTTTGAGGTGTTCATCGACTATGATTACTCCTGAAGGCATAGTGCGAAGCAGTCCGCTGGCCTTGTTCTGAGCCAGTTTTCTCATATAAGTAACGCACATCGTTTTCTCGGCCTTGCCGATAAGAAGCGCGTGGGCAAAATCTCTGCAGCTATCATAGCCGCACCCCCCGCAGTTCAGTTCATCGTGGGGTTGTAGTTTACCGATTTGCCTTAGGGCTTTAGTGATTTCCTGTGGATCGAATACTTTCTGCTCGATAGCTGCATCGGACGGGAAATCGTTAATAGGGAAAGAGGGAGATCTGGGAATCTTTTTGCGGGGATAATGGGAATAATCGATTACTTTATACCTTTTTAAAGCAGTGAAGTTGCGGTTTTCTGCTTGAGGTCCATTTACACAACCACCTTCACAGGCAAGAGCTTCTATAAAAATATTGTTCTCAAGAGTCACATCCTGAAGTCCATCCAGGGCATTGATGATGTTTTTCAGGCCGGAAAAGGACATAAAACAGGAATCATGAACAGAGCAGTTGGTTTTAATGGTAGCTGCCATCCCTCCATCCACTGGATACAATGCGCCCTCTTCGGCATTACCAGGAACAAAATGATCGGTTTCATTGGGAGTGATGGATGCTGGATCGATATTTTTCTTCTCCAGCCATTTTCTAAGATCCGAGAAAGTTATAGCCGCATCGATAAGATTAGGGTGGCTGTCGGCTTCCCTTTTTTTGGCGATACAGGGACCGATGAAAACGATACCTGTGTCGTTGCCGTATCTTTTACGCAGTAATTTGCAGTGACTTAGCATAGGTGAAAGAAGGGCAGTGATGGACGGAGTGAAATGTGGAAGATAACGGGTGATCAAGTCTACTACCACGGGACAGGCAGAGGAGATAAAAACTTTTCCATTCTGAAGTTTAAGCTGTTGGGCTACATGGGCGGATACCTGTTGAGCGCCAAGAGCGGTTTCGGAAACAGCATAAAAGCCCAGAGACTTGAGAGCAGCGATAAGCTGTGCCGGTTTCCAGGAGCTGAATTCACTTACAAAGGAGGGTGCCAGAGAGACTATTACCTTTTTTTTCGAACTCAGCAATGATTCTACTTTCTCCATTTCATCCCGGACTTTTTTTGCATTAGCCGGGCACACATCGACACAATGTCCGCACAAGAGGCACATCTCAGGAATAACTGCAGCAGCACCATTTTGGATTTTAATTGCTTTGACCGGGCATTCTCTAACGCATTTATAGCAATCCTGACATTGAGTCTTTTCGGTGTAGATAGGATTGAGATTGTTCATGAGCACGTTTCCAGAGGACTGAGAAGATGTTTACTGAGAATTTCATCCAGTGATTTTGAGCAAAGATGAAGATACAGTTTGCCATCGACGATGATAGTGGGGCCATCGATACAGTGTCCCTGACAGAGGCTGCCTTTGATTTCTACAGAATCGGTAAGGTGATTTTTCTGGAGAAAATCCTTAATCTGAGCAAGAAGTGCAGAATTTCCGTTGGCAAAACAGGAGCTGCCAAGGCACAAAGAGATAGTGTGCTTTATAGATTTGTTCATTGATTCCATCCGGGGAAAAAACATGTAAAGAATACGAATAACATAAAAATACATTTTATGAATCTTTTTGAGTATAAGCACATTTTGTGTAGTTTTCAACAAAAAAGGGGATAATCAAAGATTAAAAGTTTTCGAAGTGGGGAGTGGCTGGTTAATTGCAGAATTTTTCTATATAGTGTCTGGTCGAGAATACTCACTTTTAACAGTGTTTTGCTGTAGAATGGCTTAGTTGCATCAGATCAGCGTTTTGAGCTTATATAGAATAAATTCCGGGCAGGCATCTCTTAATAGAAGACTGCTCTTTTTATGATTCATCTGGGTTATGTGGGAATAAACACTTTGCTGCAGACTGCCAGCAAAACGTTTCGTCTGGCTAATTATTCTTCAGAGCGAATGTTAGAGATCAGCAGAAAAAACCTGCATGCTCTCAGAGAGATACTTCAGTGGAATGTGGCGCATCGGATAAAGCTTTTTCGTATCACTTCTGGGCTTATTCCATTTGGATCTCACAGTATCAATTCAGGAATCTGGAAAAAGGACCTGAGAGAAGATTTTCAGGAGATCGGAGATTTCATACGCAGGAATTTTCTTCGGGTTTCGATGCATCCGGGGCAGTACACCGTTATAAACACACCTGATAGTGAAACTTATGAACGCAGCCTGAAGGATCTGCAATATCACTGTGCGGTTCTGGATCTTATGGAGTTGGATGGCTCACATAAAATTGTGATTCATGGTGGCGGGATTTATGGGCGCAGGCAGTACTCCACCGAAGTACTCCTGCAGCGGCTGGAGGGGATGAGCGAACCCATCAGGAAGCGGTTAGTCATAGAGAATGATGAGCGAAATTTCAGTGCTGCTGATATTTATACTGTTTGTAAGAGAACTGGATATCCCGGTGTGCTGGATATTTTTCATCACCAGTGTTTCCCAAGTTTCCAGAATCTGGGGATAAGGGAGATTGTTGAACACTTCAGAGAGACCTGGCCGGATTCACAGCGGCAAAAGATTCACTACTCCAATCAGGCACCACAAAAACACAGAGGAGCTCATTCTGAAGGGATCGATCTGGAGCAGTTTTCCAGGTTTTACGAAAATGTGAAGGATATGGAGCTGGATATTATGCTGGAAACCAAGGACAAGCAGCAATCGGTGCTGAAAGTCCGTAAGAGTTTTCCGGAGATATCATGACAGAAGATCCGGAAAAAGAGGCGCTGAGTTTTATCATGGACATTGATTCGGGTGCTAAGGTGACTCTCCTGTATCATGGGGATGGCGATGGGGTATGTTCGGCAGTGATGGTTTATAAATGTCTTCAGAGAAGGGGAATTTCAAATATCAACCCGTTGCCTCTGGAAAGAGGGGAGAATCCGTTCTCAGAGAGAACGACTGCAAAGATCAATGGTTCTGATCCGGATTTTCTTGTTGTGCTTGATTCAGGCAGCAGAAGGGGGACATTTCATAATATCCGATCTCTTGTCATAGATCATCATGTTCCGGACAGTGTCCCGGAAGTGGAGGTGTTTTTTAACACCTGGGTAGACAAAACAAACAGAATCACCAGTGAAGCGGTGTTTGATCTGGTTAAAAGGATAATTCCGGAGGATGACATTCGGTGGTATTCGTTAACCGGAACAGGCGCTGATGCCGGATTGTCAAAAGCATTCAGCCGTTATGCCGGAAAGGAAAAGAAATACGGGAACAAGGAGATTCAGGAGTGCATCTCCTTGATAAATGCGTCGCGACGTCATTGCAGTTTCAGAATAGCGGAAGTGTTTAATTTGCTGGTCCGTTCGACTTCTCCGTCAATGTTTATCGCAGCAGCAAAGAGAGCGGGAATAGATAAGCTCAGAGAGGAGCTGAAGCTGGAATTGAAAAAAAATCTCAAAATTGCACCAGTATTCAGCAGTTTTTTTGTTTTGTTTCAGCTCAATAGCCCCCATCAGATTCATCCTCTGATAGCCAGTATCTGGAGTGTAAAGTTGAACCGATATGTGGTGATTGCCGCAAACTGGGGATATTTACCGGGGAAAGTGAGTTTCAGTATGAGAACGGAGTCGGGAAAAGATTTACTGGTTCTTTTAAAAAAATATAGAAAAAAAGGAGAGGAAATTGGTTTTGGTCACAGCAAGGCTACCGGTGGAATAGTAAAAGAGGAGGTATTCAGGGATTTTCTGAGGCGGCTGGGTTTTAAACCCAAATTGTTGCACCCTAAACCCCCTGATGTACATCGGGGGACTTTAGGATCGCATAATGTTACATAATGGCAGATTGTGGGTTTTTATTTCCCCTTTGGGGGTTAGTGGTTCTCATTTGGTGGATTGTTGTACAAACCATAAAGTGACATGTTACATCGGGCTATGCGCGCTGTGCAGATATTGATGCAACATGTTACATCGGGCTGTGTAGGTAGTGCAGACACTGATGCAACATGTTACATCGGGCTGTGCACGCTGTGCAGACGCTGATGCAACATGTTACATCGGGCTATGCGCGCTGTGCAGACATTGATGCAACATGTTACATCGGGCTATGCGCGCTGTGCAGACATTGATGCAACATGTTACATCGGGCTATGCACGCTGTGCAGACATTGATGCAACATGTTACATCGGGCTATGCACGCTGTGCAGACACTGATGCAACATGTTACATCGGGCTGTGTACGGTGTGCAGACACTGATGCAACATGTTACATCGGGCTGTGTACGCTGTGCAGACACTGATGCAATATGCTACATCAACCTGGAGACTGGATTACATGCATAAAGTTACGTGTCTTCCAGGCTGGGCGAAGGGATACCTGATGGAAAATTTAGGTGAAAGGGATCACTATGGCACAGAAATAGCTTTCTTCCAACCTTAAAAATTAACTGTGGGAATGTAAAACCAAAAGGGAAAGGGTGATGAAAATGAACATGCTGATTCTTTATTATTCCATGTATGGACATACCTTTGCGCTTTGTGATGCAGCGGCTGAAGGGGCGAGGCAGGTTCCGGGAACAGTAGTAACCATGCGCAGGGTTCCGGAGACTCTTCCTGCGGATTTGCTGGATAAGTTAGGGGCCACTGAAGCAGCCAGCAGTTTCAGGCAGGATCCGGTAGCCAGCGTTATGGAACTGGCCGATTATGATACGGTTATCTTTGGTTCTCCAACCCGTTTTGGAAACATGTGCGGGCAGATGCGGGCCTTTTTGGATGGAGCCGGACCATTATGGGGCAGCAATGCTTTAGTGGGAAAAGTAGCCAGTGTTATGACGTCTTCTGCAACCCAGCATGGTGGCCAGGAATCTACAATTCTCACCTTCATTCCCACGCTTCTTCATTTGGGATATGTGTATGTGGGACTTCCCTACTCTTTTGCCGGTCAGAACCGTATCGATGAGATAAGTGGATGTTCTCCTTATGGAGCTTCCACGGTGGCAGGATCCAGTAATGAGCGCAAGCCTACAGCCAATGAACTGGAGGGAGCCCGTTTTCAGGGTAGACATGTAGCAATGATTGGATCGAGACTGGCCAAAGTGGGTTAAGTAATAATTCAAAAAAAACGCAATATGGGAAAATTCCTTTTCATATTTTCACCTCTGGTATAATTTGGAGTAAAGAAACGGGCATGATAGTTGTAGCTAGGTCATGCTGTAAGGTTGTGAGTTTTTCTGCAAAATAGGGAGGCTGTCAGGATGTATTCGTATAACCTGTTGGTATCTTACAGGTTCAATGAGTTTCAGCAGGCCAGAGATGAAGTTATCAGGTTGCTGGCAGAGATGGGGGACAAAGATCCTGTTGTGCAGAAAACTGAAGTAAAAGGGATAATTGGTGTAAGGACGTTTATTCCTTCCCGGGAGGTTATATCCAGAGTTCGTCAGTTTTTTCACCAGGATGCGCAAAAAGTGCAACATGCGGTTAAATGGGTTCCGGTGGATATCTGGTGCAACTCTGAGCTGGAAAACATGGTGGAGACGGTCAGAACAGTAAAAGATCAGATAGATGAAAATGAGACCTGGGCAATGGATCTGGAAAAAAGAAAATACCCGGCACATCATGTTTATCAGATAGTAACCAGGCTGGCTGAGCCTTTTACCCAGAAGGTGGATCTTAAGAAACCGGATAAATATTTACGGGTGGATATTATCGGTGAGCAGGCTGGTATTTCCGTTTTAAAACCGGAAGAGATCTTTTCGATAGCCAGAGGTTGAATGTTACTGCTCTGGGCGGTAGTTTTTCTTATAAATCTTCGAGTAACATGTTATTTCGACGAGTCCACGAGGAGAAATCTTTCCAGTCTTCTTCTCCAAAATACGTGTGTTAATACAATACTTTCCTGAATAATGATAGGGAAAGATTTCTCAGATTCGTTCGAAATGACAAGCTGAGGGGGAGTTCAAAATGAATAACTAAATTTAAGGTTCGATTACTCAAGTCATTTATACGGGTCTTTAAGTATTCATGCTATTTAAACGAATTAGTTTCCATCCAGGACCATCTCCCATTTATTGTTTACCTGTCTGAAAAGAATTAAACCGCAAAGTCTGGTTTTTACATCAATTAGTGCTGCTGCCCAGGCAGAAAGCTGCGGCGGTTATGGATGCACCGTGTCCTACTAATAAAAGCAAATCACCATCGAAATTTTTTAGCAGCAGATTAATTGTGCGGGCTACTCTTGGCCAGACATGTTCCTCATTCAGGTCATTTTAGGCGAGTCCTCGAGTATCCAAGTCATTTCGACGAATCTTCGAGGAGAAATCTTTCAAATCTTCTTCCCCTGTGGCATGCTTTGTGCACAACTCTATAGGCAGCCCTTTCTTTATTTAAAGAGGAGTTTTACATGAAAGCGGTAGTTTATAAAGGTATCGGAGACATCTCTCTTACCGATGTTGAGGATCCAAAGATCCAGGAGCCCACCGATGCAATCATTCGAATTATGGCCAGTGCTATTTGTGGTACTGATCTTCACATGGTCAGAGGCAGTATGGGTCCGATGAAGCAGGGAATAATTTTGGGGCATGAGGCAGTAGGTATTGTTGAGCAGGTGGGAAAAGAGGTTAGAAATCTTAAGGAGGGTGACCGGGTGGTTATTCCTTCTACGATCAGTTGCGGCTATTGTTCCTATTGTCGGGCCGGGTATTTTTCTCAGTGTGACAATGCCAATCCTAATGGTGCAAGGGCAGGAACAGCATTTTTTGGAGGGCCAATAAGCAGTGGTTCTTTTAATGGGTTGCAGGCAGAGAAGGCACGGATTCCCTATGCCAATGTAGGTCCGGTTAAAATTCCTGATTCGGTAAACGATGATCAGGCACTTTTGCTTTCGGATATTTTTCCTACAGGATATTTTGGAGCTGAGCTGGCAGAGATTACTCCCGGAGATACAGTGGCAGTTTTTGGATGCGGACCTGTGGGGCTCTTTGCTATTGCCAGTGCAAAACTATTGGGTGCAGGGCGCATATTGGCAGTTGATTCTGTGCCCTCACGTCTTGAGTTGGCAAGGAGTCAGGGTGCAGAGATAATTAACTTTGAACAGGAGGACCCTGTTGAGGTCATACTGCAGCTTACCGGTGGAATTGGGGTGGACAGAGTTATTGATGCTGTAGGGGTGGATGCAGAGCGGGCACACAGCGGGCCAGCCAAAGATAAATCGGATACGATGGCTCAGCAGTTTAAAGATCAATTAAAACAGGTCGCACCCGAAGCTGACCTTAATGCAAGGAGTTGGAAACCAGGCGATGCTCCATCACAGGCACTTATCTGGGAGTTGGGAGCTATTGATAAGGCTGGAACTCTGGCTATAATCGGTGTTTATCCTGAAACTTTTGAATTTTTTCCTCTCGGGAAGGCCATGAGTAAGAATCTGACACTGAAAATGGGTAACTGTAATCATCGACGTTATATTCCCCATCTTTTGAAACTGGTGGCCAGTGGTGTGATAGATCCTCTGAAATTGCTGACTCAGGTTAAACCCATGAGCTCGGTTTATGAAGCCTATAAAGAATTTGATGCACGTAAGGAAGGTTGGGTAAAAGTGGAGATCGTTCCTGGCTTATAAAATTTTAAACCGGCATCAGTGAATGCCGGTTCTTGTAATTTGTCCTGCTTTTTCCTGCTATAGTATTGACATTTTCTTTTTAACCTGCAATAATGTGAAAATGTCAGATTTTTTTCAGAAGTTCATCCTCCATTAATTACTAAATTTTTCCTTTAAGAACACACTTAAATACCCTAACCAAAAGGTGTCCGTATGCGAATCAAAAAGCGTTTAATTTCTTTGATTTTCCTCTGCTGGGCAATATCGACTGGTGCACAAGAATACCAGGGGGTTGTTTATAGACAGGGATCTACAGAACCGGTCAAGGGGGTATTGGTCTCCCTGGGACACTCACAAATCAGAACCTGGACCGATAATGAAGGCAGATTCTTTTTGGACTCCGGAAAAATCAGTGTAATCAAAGCCACTAACAGGAAAGATCGCATAAAAATCTACTGGAATCACCGCAGTGCGGTTATAAATCTTCTCAATGCTTCAACTATCAATAAGATCAGCATATACGATCTGAATGGAAGGAGCGTGTTTCAGTTGGATTTGAACTCAG
Source organism: Fibrobacter sp. (assembly GCA_012519985.1). GTDB lineage: Bacteria > Fibrobacterota > Chitinivibrionia > Chitinivibrionales > Chitinispirillaceae > JAAYPC01. The sequence continues at coordinate 4,810 of JAAYPC010000356.1, read as the reverse complement.
GCAGCAAAAGCATTAAAGTTCCTTTCATGGCCAGAGGCGTTTATCTTTTACGACTTCGTGGAGTCAATGGTGTTTATCACAATTTCAAGGTTAACACCAGCATGCCATCGGCAATTTTGACTTTGAATAAAGATTACTCTTTACAGAAAAGTTCATCTGCTTCTCAACCTGCTAAACTTCTTTTCCGTCATGATGACTACTTCCCACTTGAATATGAGGTCAACGATCCTCAAGAAAATGTTGAAGTAACTTTAAAAGATGATCCCAGAAGTCTTCTGTTTAATCCCAATCAAGTTTATTCTTTTGATTTTACCATCTCCAAAGAAGATTCTCTTCTGATGGAAAAAGAGGTTATGGACGAGTTATACAGACCAGCTCAGCTTTCTTTCAATGGACAGAATTTAGGGCAGGTGGGTTTAAGATACAAGGGATCCGATTATTCTCTCAACAATTGTTTCGATACGACAACCGGTGAACGTTTTGACAAGGAGATATGCAGGAAAATTTCTTTGAAGGTTAAGTTCAACAAGTTTCAGGACAAATTGCGACTATATGAAATGAAAGAGTTGAACCTGCATTCCATGTCCAATGATGGTACTAAAATGCATGATATGCTGGCTTATAAGATGTTCAGGGATATGGGAATATACAGTCCACGCACATCCTATGCGAAAGTCAGCTTTAACGGGGTTTATCAGGGGGTGTTTGTGGCTGTTGAGGCAGTAGATGGCCGTTTTACCAAGTCAAGATGGCCCGAGGCGGGGGACGGCAATCTTTACAAGGAAGTCTGGCCTGTCAGTAATGAACTCAGCTATTATTTTGAAAACTTAAAGACCAATAATGATGATCAGGACAGTACAAAAGTCGCCAGAATGGTGAATTTTTACAATGCTGTAAATACTTCTACTTCTGAAACATTTACTGAAAAGGTGAGTCCATTTATAGATTTTAACTATTGGATCAGATATCTGGCTGTTGATCGGGCCATTAAAAACTGGGATGGAATCACTGGCTGGTACATTGGCGATAACTATCTGTTAAATCATAATTTCTTTCTGTATGAAGAAGAGAAAGCAGGTGGAAAGGTGTGGATTATTCCCTGGGATCTGGATAACACATTTCAGCGAAGCGATCCCTTTATTGACGATGCAGATATCCCCAATTGGAATGAGAAAGCTCAAAGCTGTGAACCTGTGGCAGTCTTCACGGCTACTTCATATGTTATACCCTCCAATTGTGACAAATTTACCGCCTTGGTCGCTGAAAATTACTGGACTGAATTTGTAAAAACCGGCAATGAACTTTTAAGGAAGGTTTATATTCCGGATAATCTGATAAGAAGGGTGGATAAATACTTCTCGGTTATTGATACCTTAATCGAAAAAGATCCACATGTAAATTACAATGTCTGGAAAAACGAGGTAAATGTCCTTAAAAAAAACATCAGATCACTGCACAGTCGTTTCTTTGAATACGTAAATCAGATTGAAAATATCATTGACACCTCAGACTACTCCACCCCTTTTACCGGTAATGGCAAACTGGTTATTGACTGCACCAATAATTTTGAATTTACACCTCAGGATGAAAAATATCGATTTTGTAGCCTGTATCATTCCAAAGGATCGGATGGAAAAGTCATTCATTCGGTTGAAAATCCAATATGGGGTACAGCAGACATGCTCTTATCATTTATAATACAGCCTGTGCAAGATCAGGTCTCTTATTCTGAATACATTAAAACCACACTAAAAACAAAATTAATGTTGGATATTCGGGATTGTAAAGAGATCAGGATTCATCTCAGCTCTAACAGACAGCGATACCTTTGGGTTGGCCTGGGAAGTGCAGTTGCTGAAGATTATGGGTGGGCGGTTTATGTAAATGATTATCCGAAAATGTATCGTTTCAGAATGGATGAAATCAGTTACCCCACATGGGATGAAAATGGAGATCCAGGTATGCTGGAAAGGCTTCTAAAGGAATGCACAGGAGTCAGTTTTGCTCCTGCTGCAGCTTTTGACAGTCAGGGGGAATTAAATGGCCCTGATACTGGTTTTTTAAGAATAGATAATATAAAGTTCGTATTTTAACATAAAGAAAAGGGGAGAGGAGATATTGTTTTTGCAAGTTCTTCTCTTCCCTTTTTTTGATGATTCTGCTCAAAGATTCCTGTTTAACAGATTAACCAAAGGAAAATACTTCATCTGCTCTGGTTGTTGGCTAACCCATTGCCATAAAAGGTGTTTTATCGTATAATTCTATCTGACTCACATAATCTGATTGCTATATAAGTTTAAAATACTGATTGCATTTTCATATAGTATCGGATCAGGTTTTCTGGGTTATCACACTGTTTCTGTAGTAGAAGGTTTTGCAGGGGGAAGATGTATGCAGATACCAAAGGGCAGACGAAAACCAAAACTGAGAGAGAAAAAATGTGCTTATCAGGGCTGTGAAAATACTTTCTATGGAATTCATGCCGCGAAATACTGTAATGTGCACCGTGATCCGGCTACCAGGCCCAAAGAAAAGCCACCGGTTCAGGATGTTACAGTCAATAACATGGTAATTGAGCACTCAAACACGGTCGTTCAAACTCTGATGGTTAAATGTGCTCTTGAAGGATGCGAAAATCAGTTTGAAATAAAGGTATATCCAAAGCAGTTTGTTTATCCTAAATACTGCCCGGAGCACAGAAATGAACAAAAACGCCATAATTATCTGGAAATGTTGAAAAAATGAGCTGATTTATCTGACTGCCTGTCAAAACCGCCAGACCACCCAGGATTGTATTTCCATAATCTTCCAACTATTTTAACCTAATTCGTTCGATTTAGGTTTAATTACCTAAATAAGACAGTTGAAAATAGGTGCTTCTAAAGGGGTGATAAATGGGATATCCTGTGGTTTTAACTTGTGATCGTACAATGGCCAGTGAATATCATGGCCTGATGTTTTTAGGATTCAGTGCCTGCATTCCTTACGGGACAATTCCTGACTGGATTTATTACCCGCTTTTTTGCCCCAGTGCACCTGTAAGAAAAGACGGTAGCTTAGTTTATGCAAATTGCGGCATGAGACGCATAGAATCCGCTCTTTTGTCCTGCGGTTTCAGTCCCGAAGACATAATCGTGGCTCATCCGGACCATCTTGATAAAGTCGTCGACTCTTCTACCAGAATACTATCTGTAAGCTCTAACGATCCACTTGGTATAGGACCGGCTACTACCACTTTTGGCGATCTTTGGGGTGGTGAGGCTCGTATGGCTCAGAAACTGCGCGAACTTCTTCATCACAAGGCAGTTCTGCGACATAAACCCGTTATTTTTCTGGGAGGACCTGGGGCCTGGCAGGTAGCTGAAAACCCTGACAAACGTAAGGAACTGGGAATCGATTGTGTTGTGGTCGGTGAAGGAGATGTGACTGCACCGAAACTCTTCAGGTCGGTACTGGATGGAAAAAGAGAAGAGATTCCGGAAATAGTATATGGTGATGTAGCTCCAGTAGAGAAGATAAGTGCTATCGCCGGAGGTACTATCATTGGGCTTATCGAAGTGACCAGAGGATGTGCGAGAAGTTGTGCATTCTGTGCGCCATCGGTGAGAAAAGTGAGATCTTTGCCGATGAAAATGATCCTGGATGATGTCCGGGTAAATATCGAAGCAGGAAATGACGGAGTGATTCTTCATGGTGAAGACATGCTTCTATATCAATCGGACGGACTCTCCATTAATTCTGATGCGGTTACCAATTTGATCCGCGAGGTATATAGTGTTCCCGGAGTCAAGTTTATAGGTATAAGCCATGTTTCTCTTTCTTCAATAGTCAGCTCACCACAGACCATAAAAAAAATGGCAGAGATTCTTGAGCTGGGTACTCCCAGGCACCCGGTAAATTATTACCAGGTAGGTATCGAAACCGGCAGCCCTGCTCTGATAGGTAAATTAATGAAAGGTAAAGTTTACCCATTTAAACCAGAAGAGTGGCCTGATGTGGTTCGTGAAGGATTTCGTATCAGCCATGAAAATCATTTTGTCTGTTGTGCTACAATAATCCTGGGGCTTCCCGGAGAAACGCCTGAAGATGTCAAAATAACCACTGAGCTGGTAAGATCGCTTCATCCCTATCAAAGTGTAATAATTCCTCTTTTTTTCACTCCCATGCAGACTACTCGCTTGCAGGACCAGAAACCATTTACCAAAAAAGATCTTACCCCGCTGCATGATGATTTACTGGCTGCCTGCTGGGAACATAATGCCAAATGGTTCCCGGAATTATGGAAATATTACGGAAGAAATGAGAACATAGTTCTTCGTAAATCGGTAGATTTTTTCCTTAAGCATGGGATACCGTTTTTTCTGAAACGGATACGCAAGGATGCGGCAAAACGCAAATAAATTTTCTCTTGAAACTATTCAGATATTGGAACAAATAGCTGGTGAGAATTCATAAATAATTGATAAAAGAATCTGAAAATTATATACATCAGATAAGCCCTTAAGAATAAGGCGCTTTTCCAGTTGAAGTCAAATATAACGCCAAAGCGGTTGAAAAACATCTGATGCATCAGGTAATCCAGTACATTAACTGTCAATACATACATCCGGAAACCGGAGAAACTATCGACATACCACATAGGTATATCCTGGTGGTAGATCGTGATGCAATGTGGCTCTGGAAAGAGGGATGCCCGGCGCAACAGCCAGTTCTGTTGCGTAAAAAAATATCAGCCGAGTATCTTCAGGAGGTTCGCAGGAAGATAATTGAAATGACAAAAGTCGATTGATATAATACGGAGGGAGGATTT
>JAAYPC010000355.1 GCA_012519985.1 Fibrobacter sp. | reverse complement strand
TGTTATTCGGACTGTCATGTTTTGATTTATTAATCAAAGTTGCAAATAATTCCGGAGAAAAGGATCCATGATATAATTGTAAACCGGTTTTTACCCCCAGCAGGGAAAAGTTTGTGGCAGATGACCAACCAATCCATGCTGCACCCTGAAAATTGTCTGCTGCAAGAGAGCGTTCGATAAGGTCAAGAGGACCGTAATTTTCTATCGGCACCTTCCCTGCCTGCATATAAAAAATTCCCGGATTCCATAAAACGTATGCCAGATGAAAAAAGGGAAAAGAAAATGGCAGATAAGATTTTTCGGTAACTATAACAGAATTATCAAAAGGATAATCTGCCTTCTTAATAAGGCTCCAGTCATTTCCAAACTGGAACTGAAACATGAGTTGGCTATTGATCTTCAAAAAGAAACCATAATAGATTCCCACCCGGTTTGAGGTTTCAAAAAGAGAATTATATTTTCCATTGCCATCAGATGAATACTCCCATTCAAAACTGTATTGTGCAAGTCCATAGGGGATGAAAACAGTATCTTTTTTTTTATGTGCATCACTACAGATAATAATTACCATCAGAATTAATACAGTACGCTCCATAATGGCTATGGATTACAAAAGCCATGCCATAGCCGAGAATAAAAAACAATCAGAAATATCAATTCAACCAGTAAATGAAAGTCACGACGTCAAATTCTTGACGCCTTTAAGTGCAGAGAATAGCATGGAACCTCCAGCCCTATATCATTCTGAATACCTTATATGAAACTCCTGCAATTCCTACCGAAGCAGCAGCACAGATGGCTGGAGGAAGATCCAGGGCAAGAGCACAAAGAAAGCCACTCACACTTCCCAACACCCCAATAACAGTAACAGTAACCATATAGGAACTGATCCCTCCTCTTTTACTGTCACCCAGAAGTGCCGGTAATACCATGAGTGCAGTAACAGCCAAAGTACCTGTCATGGCTACACCAATTGTTACAAACAAGGTAATAATTGTGTAAACCGATATCATAAATACACTGTACCGCATAAACCCGGTCCGGAAAAATTCCTCATCAGCACACCAGGAAAAAACTGATGTTCTGAAAACAAAACCCAGTACCAATATACCGACTGAGATTGCAGCTACTATTACGGTCTCTGTAACCCCAGATGCCATCACTTCACCTTTTAAAAAACTGGTGCTATGGGTATCGCCTTTGACAGCATTTGTCAACAGCGAGAGTATCTGTCCTGCAATAAATAAACCCGCAAGCCTAAGCTCCCTTTGATGAACACTGCATCGAAAAGATATTGTAAGGGAAACCACAACCAGAGTAAACAGAGTTGCAAAAAGATACAATAGGATGTTTTGATCAGTTCCTATACCGCAAAAGCCTGCTATTGCGATACCTGCATTGGCCAACGATGGAAGAGCCAGAGCAAGCATTATTTCATTTCTGATTGATAGCACTGCACCTATAACAGGAGTCAGCAAAGACACAGAGATGGTCATAAATAATGGCATCAATGAAAACAAAAGTACTTCAGAAAAATCACCCATGCACTCTCCCCTCTTTTACCATCACCACTCGTGCATTTTTCCCGAAATTTGTACAATGCGCAACTGCAATTACTGTTGTATCTCCAGATAAAACAAGCTCATCGATCTTCTTTTCAATTATAGATTCTGTATGTATATCCACGTTTGCTGTCGGTTCATCCAGAATAAGTACAGGTGGCCTTTTGACAAGAGCCCTGGCCAATAGCACCCTTCTTTTCTGCCCACCAGAAAGATCTCCGTACCGGATACTTGCCGCCTCTTTCAGTTCAACGCTTTCCAGAGCAGAAACAGCTTCAATAGAAGACTTTCCCCACGAAGATCTGACTGCACATCTGACAATATCGAGAGCTGTATAAGGGATATCTGGAGAAATGATGTTTTCCTGGGGTACATATCCCACAACTGTCTGGTCCAGGTTCCAAGTGACCGATCCTTTTAGTACAAGTGCAAGACCTATCAGTCCTTTTATCAGAGTGGATTTTCCACATCCATTTGAGCCTCTAAAGACGACAAACTCTCCAGCTCTGATACAAAAAACTACATCCGTCAAAACAGGTTTGCTTCTAGGGTAATAACCAAAGTCTGCATTTTCGATAGTAACCAAAACCTCTTTATTCATACATTTGCACCCCTGCGATACCCTCAAGCAATTTCCGGAGATTGTATTTTTGCAGATCTATCCAAGAGCTGATCTCCTTTTTTGCTCCCACTGCATTGGCAATCTGAATCGGTTTGCACCCAATTGAGTTTGCCATTTTTTCCGGAAGTCTCCGATTCTGGGATTGATTGTAAATAACTGCCACGACCTTAGATTCTTTTGCCTGCTTTTGCAGCTTTTTTAGATGCGCGGCAGAAGGAGAAATACCAGCTTTCGGTTCAATAGTTCCAACTATTTTCATACCATAAAAATGGCTCAGGTAGATAAGGTCGGGATGGTATTCCACTATTTTGATCCCGTTTAAGGATTTTCCTTTTTCCCTTAGCTCTGAAATCAGTTCCTTGATTTTTAAACAGTAATCATTTTTGTTTTTCTCAAACAATTCTGCTTTAGAAGGCAATGCATTTGCAAAAACTTTCTGTATATTGATTGCTATTATTTCACCGCATTGAGGTCCGATATTATAGTGCGGATTTCCATCGGGGTGTTGTTCTCCTTCGCTTCTATCCAGTTTCTGAGGGATTCCCAAAATCTCTATCCCATGTGAACAATCGATCCATCCAGGACCTCCTTCGCAGATCCTGGAATTTCTGGCTTCCTTTACCAGGGCAGGAAGCCATGCGTGTTCGGCATCCAGCCCCAGAGTCAAAAGCAGATCTGCCTTATTAAGTTTAGGAAGGAAAGCGGGGCGAGCCGGTACAGAATGCAGATCTTCTTTTCCAGTAGCCAGAGTGATCACATTTACTGCATCACCTCCGATTTTTGCAGCAATATCAGCCAAATCTGGCATCGATGCAACAACCTGAAGCCTTTCTGAGAAAAGAGCTGTCGCTGTAAATAAAACCATAATAAAAGCTTTCATCTTTGCCTCCCATGTGAATGATACCCGATTGATGCATCATACTGTACCCTTAACTGATTAACTCCATCTAGAATCTGTGGATAATAAAATCGTGAATACTCAGCTCTTATATACTGATAATGAGAAAGATTGAATGTAATAAAACCGCCGAATCGTTTGTAAAAATCTTCCTGATTATTATCAGCCTCAAAGAATTCTGTGAAACCTCCAAACTGCCATCTTCGTGCTGGGCGCCAGCAAAACCAGCCAAAAAATCCAGACCGGTTGGAATATTGCTCTACTATCCAATCATTTGAGATTCGTTCGAAGCCTTCATAAGTACCCAGCATCTCGACTCCTGTCTGAAAGTTGCGATACCGGTTGGAAGTTAATGGGTGCCAGTAAATAACCAGAGAGGCATCATAAAGAAGCTTGCTGTAAGAGTAATCGTTCAGTTCCGGACATCTGCTTTTCTTATATTCATGTTGATAAATCGCACTTCCACTGAGATCAACAGTTATGTGTTGTCCAATTTCTATAGAAGTCAGTAATTTACCCCCATATGCAAAACCTGCCAAACGTCGCTTACCGGTAATAATCTGGGGCTCTGCTGGTTCTTCTGAATCGGTCAAAGCCAGTAATTCCTGCTCGCTCAGTATTTTTCCATCGACGCTATGCCAGTGAGTTCCATGCTTTTCCGCACCTATTTCAGAAGCAATTTGTTCCAGTGATCTGTTCGAAGCCAAATTTGCAATTGCAAAGAGCCCGTTATCATGAGTATGCCCTTGGATTCTATCGTAAGCGGAGAGTGTTATTTCTATGAAATGACCGATGGGTAACATCCATGAGAACTCGAATCCGGTTAACGCAAGCATACCATCTGCATACACCTTGTAGATATCCGGCTCACTTGTAAATGGCATGGAATGAACATGATAAAGATTCCAGTGTCCGAAATTTGCCAGCATTTTCCCTAGTTTCAATTTCAGATTAAAAGGAAGATAAGGAAAGAGGGAATATGCTTCATGAAGTTCTGCTCCGTGTTCTGTCAATAGTATGTTTCCTGCAAGAAAAGCATAAGGATCGATATTGGCACTTACAATTAACTCCGCTCCACGCAGATTTATTCCCTGACTTTTCCATGGCCCTTCTGCATCATCCAGATCCACAACTCCATCAAGGGTCATTCCTATGTCAGGATTCTGCCAATTGGAAAAAATACCTGATTTTTTCTGATCTGCTTCACAGACACCTGACAGGGAAACAAAAATAAGTAACAGCAAATAAAATTTTTTATCAATCATTATGCTCATGAGTTGCCTCCTCTATTATCAGGCTGATTAATGATTGTGAGACCGGTCCGATTTTCAGGATGTTCGCACCAGGCTGAGCTTCAAATAGTATTGCTGTTTTTACCAATGAGGTATTCGCAGAATCCGCTATTTCATTAGAAGAAAATGTCCGTTCAATTTTCAGTGCTTTTTCATTGCCCAGAGAATCACAGTTGGTAATAAAAAGAGGGGTTTCAACATTGATACATACAATCATATCACCAATTAATTCCGGGCCAAAATGAATATATCCCCCGAAAGCAGTTTCCTCAACCGGAAGATAAATGTCGATTCTGCGATGCTTTATAGAATCCTTTTCCAGATGAGCCCCAGGCATATAAGCAGCAGCACGGACAGCATATCCGGAATGATCCTGCATATGAATAGCTGCATGTTTAATTACTTCGTAAATACTGTGGTCATAATCGATTTCTTTCAAAGGATTTGTTTTGTCACATCCGTTATTTAATACTAATCCAATAAAAATCGTCAATATTAAACAGATTGCTTTTCTCATTATTAATTTCTCCTGTTACTTTTTTATAAACACCTATAGATTTGTTAGACAGGATACGCTGATTTTACTTTGTCTGGAAATAAAAAAGAATACTACTGCAAAGATAACTGCCCCAAAACAACAAACCACGTAAAGATCGCAATACACGAAAACACAAAAAGATACTCTTTACCGATTCGTTAATATCTTTAACAGACACTAAAAATGTAAATCAGTTGTATGGAGCTCTATTTACCGATGTCAGACTGACAATCCAGGCAAAACAATCAAAATAAACAGAACAGATTCACTGATCAATTGATTGTCGATTATTTTAATATTCTTTTCTGTTAAATTCCTGAAATACAGCGACGGTTAGCTGGAGGTGCTCGTGAAGAGTAGGCAAGTGCTGGTGCTCGGAAAAGGACTATTGCAGTTTTTAAAGAGATGATAAAAAGTAAAACAAATGAAAGAACAAATTGAAAAGGAATTTCGATATTAGAATTCTGATAGGCGATCAGGCATAGAGTACAGAAAGATTGTTCCCCATGTATCCCATGATCATCTTGATCCTCATGACAATGAACCGGAATAACAACGGAGAAAAGAGCAGCAATATGAAGGGTAAAAAGAAAACTAAGAGCCCTTTTTAGAAGATCTTCCCTTTGAAAAACCATATATGTTGTTCCCTTATTGTCATGAATGGCAATCAGGATCGATTTGTGAGAAGAGAAACAAAAGCGTTTCAGTCAAAAATAAATATATTCCGAGCGGTCGGCCTATTTATTTTTCGAACAGAACCATGGAGTAAAGGGCCAAATCAAAATGAATAGACCCAATTTGCCTGCAATCGATTATTTTTATTTAAAACTAAAGCATTTTTATAAACACACACACACATCATTATCAAAAGGTACTTATGGCATCGATAAGTTATGCAAGCAAAGAAATCAGTGTAAAAATCGTTTATTATGGTCCGGGAATGAGCGGAAAGACCAGTAATCTTCAGTACATCCACGATTCCGTACTACCGGAACATAGAAGTAAAATGGTTTCAATCGCCACAGAGAATG
>JAAYPC010000354.1 GCA_012519985.1 Fibrobacter sp. | reverse complement strand
TTTTCCTGAACAATGAAAGCTTTACCACCTTTAGAGGCAGTAATATTGCATTCGCATTGCTTTTCGATATGAACCGGGTTTTTGAAAATTATGTGGCACATTGCTTAAAAAGAGATTTTCCAGGTCTGGATATTGAAGCACAGGTAAAAAAAGAACACCTTATAGAATACCCTGAAAGGAAGTTTCTGCTTATGCCAGATCTGAAAATCGGTGCTTCCATCATTGCTGATACCAAATGGAAAATGCTGGATTCTTCAAAACCGCATTATGGAATCAGCCAATCAGATATTTACCAGATGTATGCTTATGGAAAGAAATACCCGGATACCAGAGAAATACACCTCATCTACCCTAAGGTAGAAACCTTCCCCAATCTGCAAAACAGAGAATTACATTTTGAAAAAGATAAACTGAAGTTAACAATTTTCCCTTTTAGTTGTAAGGAGGGGAGAATTGAAGGGTATGGCAGAGTATTGGAAAGAGTATTTAATGTGAGTTGTTCAGGAACTTCAAATAAGGAACGAACCAATACTCAAGAATATATTGAGGGACTTAATATGACAGAAGAAGGATCTAAAGAGCAGGAAGAATTTTTTCTGTCCTGATTTGCATTTAATTCAACTACGTGTCTGGGGAGACAATGAATTCAGATACAAGACACTCCAGGGCAACCGGTTTTCGCAATTGCCCTGATACCTGGTGCATAAGTAAATATTAAGATCCCCATCAAACCTGTCAAAAAGCAACTAATTTATTGATTCTTGGAACCAAATTTAACCACTTTCAGCTCATCACCAAATGAATTAAAAGTGGCTGTTGCATCCTCAAAGTAGAGTACCTCGGTGTTATCATCTTCCGCAGAATACATCTTTTGCAGGCTTGGATAATTGTCGAGCATATGCTTTTTTGCTTCAACCCTGTCATCCCTTACAAGCTTACCGGATACTCTGAGCCATTTCCCATCACAGAACGCACAAAGCTCTACGTTGGGATTAGCCTGAATCTGCTTAGATACAGCTTTGACCTTGCCAGTCTGGATATAGAGTTTTCCTTCAAAAAGCTCCACAGTACCAAACGGCCTTACCCTTGGCTGGTCTCCCTCTACAGTGGCCAGATAATATGTCTGGCATTTCTTTAAAAAATCATAAACCTCCTGAATTGTGCTCTGGCCTGGTTGTTTTGAAGTGGTGAAAGTAGCAGATGTATTTGAATCGGTTTTGGAAGTTTTATTATTGTTAGAACATCCCAAAAGCAATGAACAACATAATGCAAGAGAAATTAAGGTAACTGTTCTTTTCATAAATTCACCTCGTAATGAATTTGAAACTACGGTCTTCCCGGCTTCGCCATCCCAGCAAAGATAATTTTCTAACCGGGATCTTTTTGAGAGATAAAATTAATTATGTATTGCCAGATATACAAAGATCATCTGTTTTGGGCCAGAAAATAAAAATCTTAAAAGTTCACTGCATCGAAGAGTAATACTACCGTGAATTCTGATTAAAAACCTGAATTCATCAAACTATGGTTTTAATGAGTAATGATTTATTGTCGTGGCAGAAATGAGTAGCTTTTATTTACAGAAACATTGAATTTGTTTTGAAAAATGATATAACATGATAATAACTGCATTTTATCTACACCTTAAAAAAGAACATTGGCTTATGATTTTTCTGTCATTTCTGCTCATTTCTTCCATTTTCTTAATATCGGCTCACTTTGCAGGTAATGTGGGTACTTTTATTAATTTAGACAGCCTGATTATCGTTCTTCTGGGAATAGTCATTTCTTCTGTCCCTTTGAGTTGGGGTAAGGTACCATCTTTGAAAAAAGGTTTGATTCAGATATTTTCGTTTTCGATCCCAGAGGATAAAGATACCGAAGTAAAAAACATATTTACTGGTCTATCAATAAGCACTGCTGCAGTTGGTTTTTGCTCATCTTGTCAGGGGATTCTGTCAGTTATATTAATTGATAATAACACTCCGATTCTTCATGTTTTATCTTTTGCCTCTTTTACAACAATTTATGCATTGATTATAAGTACCTTCTTATTTTTGCCAGTAGTTTTCCGTAACCGGTAACCAATTTTAAAAACGTAATCTATCTATGATAACTGTTAAACCAAGTTTTATTTGATTATAATTTGAGCTTTGTTTTCCCCGTTATTGTGTCCTGAACTTTCCCGTTATGTAGAGAAGTATGTAATGGTTTCTATTCCCCAGCTCTTATTCACCCAACGGCAAAGCAGCAGCATAAGAATTTTGTCCTTTTTTTACAATTTTTCTTATCTATAATACCCTATTTTAATACTGCAATCAT
>JAAYPC010000353.1 GCA_012519985.1 Fibrobacter sp. | reverse complement strand
ATAAACGAAGGAGGGCAGTCATAACCGAAACGTTTTTCATACCGTTTTTCCAGGTCATTTCGGTGTGGATAAATGCTGCATTCTGGTTACGGGCAGTTTGAGCTGCAGCCCAGTGATATTTAGGGTTGTCAGGTTGCTTTTTGGTAGCAGCAAGAAAATACTTGTAAGCTGTTTCAATTTTCCGTTCTTTAACAAGATCCATCCCTTTTTAGTAGGCTTTTTCCGGATCCTGAATCAACATCGTACATCCGGAAGACAGGATCAGTGTCGTGAGAAAAACTACAAAACCTGATGTTCGGTACATAATCTTCTCCCTTGTTTTTTAGTAATTATCGAAAACGGTGCTTAGAGCGTTAAAATATATAATAAGTTATTGGTGTAGCATTCTGAAAGTTCTATCTCAAATATACTGATATTAGGTGCTTAATAAAATGCCCAGGAGTGTCCGGTTAACTAACCTAAATAAATAAGTTCATACATTCCATATCTCAAGCACAAAATCCAAATAAAGTCCCAACAATCTAAGTATTCAAATTTGAAAAAAGGAAAGAATCCCATTTCTTTTTCGAATTTCGAAAGCCGATTTTTACAGTGATCTTTTGCTATGTTAAACGGACTCAACTGAAAATACTGTTTTTTAAGTTCCCATTACCTTCTTATCCCAATTATTATGATTATCAAAATCTGTAAAGCTTTCCGACGATCGTTTACACTTTTTGACAATTATTTCTGAATGCACAGAGAAATTGGGGGGAACGAAGTCTTGGTATGACTGTTGCTAAGATAAAAAGCAAATTGTTTTCTCTTTCAATCTTATATCTCAAGCTTAAGGGTAAGGGAGACGATCAGACAAAATTTTTGGTATTGAAATGTGGGTGGTAAAGGTATTTATTTGGCCAGATGGAAGTCCCTGAGTTGAACAGAGAGTGTATATATACCATAATTAAGCGCGTTTGGTTTAGCTTATTTCAGAATCGGTTCTCTCCACTTCTTCCGTCGTTTATTTTTAGAGATTTTTGATTATCTTTATTTGTAAGCCAAGTAGGTTAAATGTTATTCTCAATCCAGGAGATTTTTTCCATTTTAAAAAAATTTTTCTGGTATAGTTCACCTCATTTCTTAGATTTCCTCCTCTATCTCTTAAAAAATTAGTTACTTACCTGATTTAGTTACATTTTAGTCATCATAAAAATTTCCTCATGTATTAAAAATGAAACTTTGTTTGGTAAACTCCAGACCGTATATTATACCCGTTTAAATGCTGTTTCACTCGATGGGCTGATCCGTTGGAGGATTATCGATGTTTAAAATGGATGACAATTTCATATCTGAAGAGACCTATCTGACACGTTCCGTCAGTTTAAAGCTACACAACAAAAGTCTGATTTCCGAAGAGTCGTTCAAAACCATGATTGCAGTTGAACGAAAAAGATCTGACCGTTCAGGTAAACCATTTCTTGTAATGTTGCTTGATCTCACCTCTGTTGTTAATGGAAAAAACCATTCCTTAAATGGTCGTAATTCCATTCTACAGTTTTTTAACAAAGTGGTCAAGACAATTACAGTAGAAACCCGAGATATTGATATTAAAGGATGGTACGAAACTGGAAAGTCTGTAGGAATTCTTTTTACTGAAATTACCCCTGAAGGTAAAGATAAGATACTTGAAAAAATAAATAGAGGCCTTTATAAGGTATTTCATGAAGACGCTTCCAGGATTAATATTAGCTGCCATTGGTACCCAATTGATCATTCTGAACTTGGTAATGGGAAAGTTCAGATCTTTTATCCAGATCCATCTCAATTATCATTGAGGAAAAAAATTTCAAGAATATCAAAGCGAACCATAGACATACTGGGGAGTCTGCTTGGCCTTCTGATTTTTTCACCTGTTTTCCTTATTGCTTCCATCGCTATTAAAATTACTTCTGCAGGTCCTGTCTTTTTCCGTCAGGAACGGGTTGGAAAAGGTGGGAAAATTTTCAGAATCTATAAATTTCGTACGATGACTGTTAAAAACGATGAATCAGAGCATCGGGAATATATGAAGCAGTTTATTCATGGCCAGGCTCAGGCTGTTGAAGATGAGACTACTGGTATGAAGGTATTCAAAATGACTAATGATTCCAGGGTTACACCTATTGGAAGAATCCTGCGGAAAACCAGTCTCGATGAGGTGCCACAATTCATTAATGTGCTTCTGGGAGATATGTCGCTTGTAGGGCCCAGACCACCTATTCCTTATGAAGTCAAAGAGTACAATCTTTGGCATCGCAGGAGGGTGCTTGAAAGTAAACCAGGAATAACAGGGTACTGGCAGATTGAGGGAAGAAGCATGACCAGTTTTGATGGTATGGTCCGGATGGATATAAGATATATCAATACCAGATCTACGCTCTTTGATCTAAAGGTTATTCTTAAAACACCGCTTGCTCTGTTTACTACTAAAGGTGCCTATTAGTCTTTTGTTGTTTTTTCAATTTCTGAGGGATTCAGAAGAAAATTGCAGGAGTCTCAGCGTGGAAAGTGTGAATGCTTCACACCTCTTTAAACTCAGTCTTAATTCCAAAACAACAAATCTTTTATTTGTAATTTTTGACTGCAATTTTTCATTGCACCATGATATTTTTTCCTTTCTCTTTTTTATACTACCAATAAAACCATCATTTTTCTGTTCCTCTCCTTCATCAAATCGGAGGCTATTTCTATGTTAAATATCGGAGTGATTGGGTTTGGTTACTGGGGGCCTAATATTGTTAGAAATTTCTCTTCTGTTGAGGGAGTCAGAGTCACTATGGTCTGTGATAAGCGTGACGATGCACTCAAGCACATACAACGAGATTACCCTGCAATTAATCTTACCACTTCCGCTGATGAAATCCTCTTGTCACCCGATATCGATGTGGTGGCAATAGTTACCCCAGTTTCAAGCCATTATGAATTGGCTAAACGTGCTCTTGAAAATGGAAAACATGTTTTTGTGGAGAAACCGTTTACAGCTACTTCGGAGCAGGCAGAGGAGCTTATAGAATTGGCAGAATGGAAAAACCTGACCATCATGGTAGATCACACTTTCATCTATACGTGCTGTCAGGACGACACGGAAATTTATTGATGATGGAGTACTGGGTAAAATTTACTATTATGACTCCACCCGGATCAATCTGGGGCTTTTTCAGCATGATGTCAATGTGGTATGGGATCTGGCTCCACACGATTTTTCCATCATGGATTTTCTTATAGATGAGAAACCGGAAGCTCTTACTGCCAATGGTATTGCTCATGTTAATAAACTGGAAGATATGGCTTACATTACAATCTATTTCCAGAGTAAGCTTATTGCCCACT
>JAAYPC010000352.1 GCA_012519985.1 Fibrobacter sp. | reverse complement strand
TTTATATCGAAAACAGCAACCCCTCCGAAATCAATAAAAACTATGATGAACTGGTTTATATTTTGAGAGAGGTAATCAAGAAGACTTGTGGATTAGAAATCGTTCAGCAATTAATAAACCGGATATTCGAGATCTACCGGTTGCCCCAAAATTCCATAACGATTACGGGTATTGAAGATTTAATGGAGGTTAAAAATATGCTTGAAACTAAGACAAAAATCTGGGAAAAGGAGATTCTGGAGAAAGGTCGGGAAGAGGGTCGGGAAGAGGGCAAAGCAGAAGGCAGAGCGGAGGGCTTTGAAAAAGGAATTAAGAAGGGAATCGATATAGGGTTAGAAAAAACTGCCATTAATATGATTAAAATCGGCGAAACTGATTCGAAAATAGCCCTTTGTACCGGATTGTCGATTGAGCAGATAGAACAGTTGCGCATTCGTATCAAGAAAGAAAACCAATAGTAATAAACCAGGACGCAAAGGTAGACGCTTCGAGTTTAAAACACCTTCCCTTAACGTCCGATATGTTTCATCTGTCTTGCGGTTGAATTGAGCGGATCATCACTAAAACCATTTTAAATCGTTCTTCTGCCCGAACAGAATGAGCTTTATTTGCAGGCATAATAATCTGTTCACCCTTACCCAGATGAAAATCTTTTCCTTCAATATTGATTACCCCCTTTCCATCCACAATCTCCACCAGTGCATCAAATGGTGCAGAATGAGTACTTAGCCGTTGACCAAGGTCAAAAGCAAAGACCGTTATTGTACCTTCCTCTTTATCAATTATGGTTCTGCTTACTATCGAACCATCCTGATATTGCACCAGGTCCGAATAGGTGAATGGATTTGCCAGCAATCTGGGATCAATGGGTTTTTTCTCTTTCATAGTGTCTCCTTTTTTTAAAATCTAATTCAGACGCCGATTCAGGTAATAATTTTTATACCCATTCTTCGTTCAGGATTTCACCTTGCAAACTGACCACCACACATTTTAATGGGATCTTTCGGGAGGCTGCGTCTATTGCTTTGCGAGCAAGATTCAGAAGCCCCATACAGCATGGTACCTGCATGATAACAACGGTTAGGGTGTTAATTTTGGCAATATCTATCAGAGCCGTGAGTTTCTCCAGATAAACTTCCTGGTTCTCATCCAGCTTGGGACAACCGATACCAAGAGTCTTTCCCTTAAGCAATTTTCTGTGAAAGTCTCCAAAGGAAAAAGCTACACAATCTGCAGCCAGAACCATATCAGAGTCTTTATAATGAGGTGAGAGAGGGGAGATTAGATGCATCTGTATGGGCCAGTGATTTAACTCTGAGGCGACTGGGCCCTCTGTTTCGGTATGTTTTACTTTTTGAAAAGAGAGGCTTTTTGCCCCTGGACATCCTGAGAAATGCTTTGGTGAAGCGTCATTTTCCAATTCAGGTACCCCGATGCCGTTTTCCTGTAAAAATTTAACCGCCTCTTCCAGATACTCTGTCTGACCATGTTCTTTTAAATGAAGCAGATGAGCCTTAATTGTGCCAGGTCCCTGTTTTACAATATTAACCATAACCTTTCGCTCATCGTAGCTTTCCGCTTCCCGTTCAATCACTGTGATTGCTCCCTGAGGGCAATGCCCCAGGCAAGCTCCAAGACCGTCACACATCAAATCACTCACCAGTCGCGCCTTATTGTCGATTATCTGAATCGCACCTTCGGGACAATTTGGAATACAAAGTCCACAGCCATTGCATTTCTGCTCATCGATGCTAATGATGTTTCGTTTCATTTTGTTTCTCCTGTTGTTTTTACTTCGTTTCTATAAATAAATATGCGATATTTAAGAGGAAAACTTATTGATTGGAATCAAGAAATAACTAGATTGTTCTGATTTTAGTCTGAAATCTGTTAATTATTGTCCACCGTTATCCTCTATTGCAGGACTTACCGATATGAAGACAGATATGCTTAGAATGCTGGATTTTACCGAAATGTTTGGTAACCTTTCAGAAAAAAGCAAAATAGCTCTTTCTGAGATAGCTATCCCCAAGACTCTTCAGAAAGGAGAGATTCTGTTTCATGAAGAAGATACTGGTTTTGCTTTATACGTTTTGGGCAGCGGTAGTGTTCAGCTTTCTAAAGCTGGACCGGAAGATAAAGAGGTGGTGGTAAAAATAGTTCAACCCGGTGAAGTTTTTGGGGAAGTAGTACTCTTTGAGAAGGACCGATATCCGGTTACTGCTATGGCTTTAAAGATAAGTAATATTTTTATCCTGCCCAAAAAGCTGTTTATAAGTTTGCTGGATAATCCTGATTTCAGAAATGATTTTATCACACTCCTTATGCATAAGCAGCGTTATTTGACAGAACGGCTCATGCAGGTACAATCACATGAAGTTGATCAAAGATTTTTCCTGTTTCTGAAAAATCATTTTGGAAAAAAAACCAGAATCGTTCCGGGGATTTCAAAAAAAGACATGGCTGCTGCCATAGGTACCACACCTGAGACCCTGTCCAGACTTCTTTTCCGCTTGAAACAGCAGGATTTGCTTCGATGGGAGGGAGCAGAGATTATTGTAAGTAAAAATTACTGGGATCTTTTCTGAATTGCAAGTCAATTCGCTTCCGCTTCTGCAACTATACATATCTACATCCATGTATCTGATTACAACCCTTTATACTCTGTAACTTAAATGTAACTACCATTGCTTTTTCCTGCTTCTTATTTTTTCCACATACTTATGCATCTATGGATGAATGACGGATCAGTCTGTGTCATTCTTTCTTTTTGCATATAAATAGATTAAAGGTATCAGGGATTTCATTTGGTCAACCTTTATCAGTTGCTGAGCATATTATTCAGGGCTTTGCGATTGGATGAAATCTCTGCCGGCGCTTCACTTCACCCCCAAAATCCGGTAGCTTTAGCATATAAAGCTGCCGGATATCTCTTTTCATCCTGCTTTATCTGTGATACGGTTTGCGCGTTGAAATGTAAAAATGTATGAACCTGTTATCAGTTATAAAGGACATTGACTGATGTTTGACGGAAAATCATTTGACAATTCTAACGTCTTCGGGAGTGGCAGTTGACTTCAAATATCACGGAAAGCGTTTCACCTCCTTTTCTCTCCTGCAAGGCAGGAGAGAATGTGAATGGTTTTAAGATTTGCTTGTGATAAAGTGGTGTGCCTGACTGTATAACGATGCCCTTTGTGGTTATGTTACAGATGAGCTGAAAAATCTGCGAATCACCAATTTTTCAAACTCCACTATCAGAAAAAGACAAATAACGAAAACTGCTATTCTAAGCCATTCAGAATTTCTGATCGGTACCGTTCCAAAAAGATGCTGAAATAATGGCATATAGATAAAGAGTCCCTGGAAAAGAATCAAAAGCCCGGATGCAATCAGTACTGCCTTACTGTCTGAAAGTCCTTTCCAGGTCCAGGAAGGCTTGATCTTATACCTGCTGTTAAAAAGATAGACCAGCTCACCTGCAACCAGAGTGTTTAGTGCAGCAGAACGGCACAATTGCACCGATTCGCCCCGGTTATACAGAATGATAAAATGGCCCAGAGTACCTGCAACCAGAATACTTGAAACAAAAAGAATTCTCCAGATAAGAAAACCGGTAAGAATCGGCTGATCAGGTTTTCGGGGTGGCCTTTCCATAATTCCTGGTTCAGCCGGCTCAAAGGCGAGCGCCAGTGCCAGTGTTACTGCGGTAATCATGTTGACCCATAGTATCTGAACGGGAGTAAGGGGAAGCTCCAGTCCTGCAATTATGGCAATCACGATTGAAAAAGCTTCTCCACCATTGGTTGGAAGACTGAAAAGTATTGCTTTTATCAGGTTGTCATAGACCGTCCTTCCCTCCTCTATCGCATGAACAATTGAGGCAAAGTTATCATCGGTCAGAACCATCTTGGATGCCTCTTTGGCGGCATCGCTACCCTTTTGCCCCATTGCAATTCCAATATCTGCCCTTTTCAGAGCTGGAGAATCATTTACTCCATCTCCGGTCATGGCAACTACATGCCCATCAGCCTGCAATGCCTCTACCAACCGCAATTTGTGCTCCGGGGTGGTTCTGGCAAAACAGTCGGTTCTGGAAACTATTTCTCTAAATTCTTTATCATTTGCTTCCTCTAACTGCTGACCACTAATAAAGGAGCCGGATTTGCCTATTCCCATCAGACTGGCTATTGCCATTGCGGTTGTGGTGTGATCTCCTGTGATCATTTTAACTCTGATTCCGGCACTCTGACAACTTGCCACAGCCCTGATCGCCTCCTCTCTGGGAGGATCGAACATTCCCATTACTCCCAGAAGTATCAAATCACTGTTCAAATCATCGAAATGCAGTTCCCGATGATCTTCAGTAGTATATTTACTGGCAAGAGCCATCAATCTCTGTCCTTTTGCAGCAATCAACTCCATTGACTCTTTCCAGTACTCAAGGTCAAGAGAGTTGATTTTCAAGCCGCTCTTCTGTCTGGTGCAGCGGGCGAGGATAACTTCCGGGGCACCTTTAATGTAGATAAATCCGTTTCGCTTATGGTCATGATGAAGTGTGGCCATGAATTTGTTTCTGGATTCGAAAGGAATCTCATCGGTTCTGGGGAACTGTTCTCTTATTTGCTTTTGATCGATTCCATTTTTCATTGCTGCTGTTACCAGTGCCCCTTCTGTAGGCTCTCCGCTTAAAATCCAAACGCCTTTTTTCTGATAGACTGATGAATTATTGCATAGTATGGCTGCTCTGAGTATTTCTGAAAGCACAGGGGAATTGTCTTCGAGTGGCATTGGGTAACCTTCGATGGTAAAATCACCTCTAGGTTCATAACCGCTGCCGCTAACCCTGATAAGTTCATCCGCTGTCAGGATAGACTGTACAGTCATTTCGTTTTTGGTAAGTGTACCAGTCTTGTCAGAACAGATTACAGTCACCGATCCCAGGGTTTCCACCGCAGGAAGTTTGCGGATAATAGCATGCCGTTTGGCCATCCGCTGTACTCCGATTGCCAGAGTGATTGTCATGATGGCAGGAAGGCCTTCAGGGATTGCTGCCACCGCAAGACTGACTGCAGACATGAACATGCTTACAATCCCATAATTGCGGAAGAAATATCCTGCTGCAAATGTTACTGCGGCCAGACCGAGTATGGCCAGACTGAGCCATTTGCTGAACTGCGAAAACTGACGCAGTAGAGGTGTTGACAACTGTTCTACCTGCCGCAGAAGTGTGCTTACTTTTCCAATTTCAGTGTTGATACCGGTTGCTACCACTACGGCGCTGCATTTTCCAAAAGTTACCAGAGTCCCTGAAAATACCATAGATTTGCGATCTCCCAGATTTGCAGACTCCTCCACTGGCTCACTGTCTTTTTCCACAGGTACCGATTCACCCGTCAAAATTGATTCATCTATTCTGGTGTTGCGGCTGTGAACTATCCGGCAATCTGCAGGGACCCTGTCCCCTTCCTGAAGGGTAACAATATCACCCGGAACCAACTCTTGTGCGTTAATAGAAATCTGGTGACCATCCCTGATAACATTTGCTTTAGGCGAAAGCATGGATCTGATGCTCTCCAGAGCTCTCTCTGCTTTTCCTTCCTGTACAAATCCGATTATGGCGTTTATCAAAACTACACCGAAAATGACCCCTGCATCAACCCATTGGGTAAGCAGTACTGAAATGAAACCGGCAACCAGCAGCACATAAATCAAGACGTTGTTAAACTGAAGAAAAAATCTTTTTATGGAGGATTCCCCTTTTGAAGAGGGAATCTGATTTGGTCCGGATTTCTCAAGGCGGTCTTTTGCTTCTTTGCTGCTTAATCCTCTGATATCACATTGCAGCTCTTTAAAGACCAAACTCACAGACTGACTATGCCAATTTGTTAGGGTGAAGCTTTTAGGATGAGAATTATCTGCTCTTGCCACTATTAGAGCCTCCGGATAAGTTTTTCTCTGGTTAAAGCAAAAAAGAGACCTTTAGCTCGGGAATTTTATGGAACTTTTTTTGCAGGTTGTATGAAAAAGAGTGTCTTTAAAGCTTAAACTGGAGTGCTTTCATGAAAAAATTGGTATTAAGCTTATTTGTGTTTTTTCTTTTTAGTGTAATTGCTCATGCTCAGAGCCCTCAATCCCAGGAGACAGACTCCAGCAGAATGGGGCGATGCCCCATGATGGGTATGGGGATGATGATGCCCAGAGTAGTAGCAAATCTTCCTGATGGTTCTATACTGGTTCAAAGTGGTCAGATACTGATTAAATATGATCAGAATCTTAATATGGTTAAACAGGTTACTGTTCCTGCGGATACCGCATCTATGAAGCAACTTCAGAAGATGTGTCCGGGGACGCCGCCGCCACAGGGCAAACAACAACCAAAAAAACAGGACACTCCTCCTCCTAAAAAACAACCCTAAACTCTTTTTAATTCAAAATAGCAGAAAACCAGGTTTGTAACCTGGTTTTCATTTAAGAGAACACCTTTTCTTAAAGCTCAACAACTATATTCATTGAGGTAAAGTTCTGCATAAAATTATGTATAGAAAAATAACTAAATGCTTAAAATTCAAAAATTCAGTAGAATTATCAAATTCGGCACTGTTGGCATATCCGGTATTTTTGTAAACAGTGCCATACTTGCTTTTTTAACCGAGATTGTCAGAATCGATTATCGGTTTTCAGCAATAAGCGCAATAGAAATATCCATATTAAACAACTTTCTTTGGAATTCAGTCTGGACCTGGAAGGATCACAAAGCAACCGATTCCGCCAGCATTCTTCGGCGCTTGTTTAAATTTCATCTCTCCTGCATCTTTACTGCATTCTTCATTAATTATGGTTTCTTAATTTTATTAACCGAACTGTTTAATGTTCCCTATATGATTTCCAATCTGATAGGAATCGCAGTGGGTTCTGCAATAAATTACCTTACCAGCCATTTCTGGGTCTTTCAGCATAACAAACCTGTTTGCAAAAAAGAAATGGAATCTGCGGAAAATGAATCTACAAAAGACCACACATCGTCTCCTCATCTGATAAAAACATCTGGTGCAAATTAAAAATTTACTGGTCCTCTTCAATAGCAGGTACAATTTAAGCTAAAAGCCTTAGGCTAAGACCCGAATACTTTTAATTAAAACCCTAACGTCTTGGATTCAGACTTTAAAAGCATTTCATTCAAAGCCTTAATGCTTTGAAAAAAGCACCAATACTTGTGCTCAGAACACTGATACGTAGAAAAAAAACACTAATACGTTGTGCTCAGAATACTGATACGTAGAAAGAAAATACTAATACGTTGTGCTCAGAATACTGATACGTAGAAAAAAAATACAAATACGGTGGACATAGAATACTAATACGTTGAAAGAAAACACTAATACGTTGGACATAGAATACTGATACGTAGAAAAAAAACACTAATACGTTGGGCTCAGAATACTGATACGTTGAAAGAAAACACTAATACGGTGGACATAGAATACTGATACGCTGAAAAAAAACTCAGATTCTCATGATTTGAGATAACAAACACTTTAATATTAGAGCTCTATACTTTGGCTTAAAAGCTAAGATGGTTAGCGATGAAAAGAAAACCCTTTAATCCCAAAGGGAAATGCACAAGGTGAATACACAGGTGAGTTATGCTGCAACCCCGTATTCATCAATTAATGGTTTAAAATTATTCTGCAGATGGTAGTTTTTTTAGATACCAGAAGCGGTTTTGCTGCTAATGCCCAAAGCCGGTAGAAAAAAAGAAATGAGTAAAAACTTCGCAGTTTCCGTTGCTTTTAAAAGGTGGTGTGTTTAAGAGATATGCAATCCGGAAATGATGGAATGGACATCCGATTGTCGGGTGTTTTTTCTGATCTCCTTAACCTGCTCTTCAAAAGTAATGCTGTGGTGTTTCCAGTAGATTCCAACCGGGATTTTGCTGCTTTCATTATTGTCAAAATCAATGGAAGCTGCTGCATGAGTTATGGCTGCGGCTCTATCGGTAGGATCGTGAGCCAAATCTTTATTGATGTCTATAACGCGATGGCATTTTTCAGATAAAAACGATTCCTTGTTGAAGGTTTTGCAGGGAGCAAGGACATGTACCAAAGAGAAACCGTTGTGATCCATTGCGCAGGAGATCATCTCCTGCAGATGCTCTGGTGAATTACAATGAGCTCTGGAAACGAATGTTGCTCCGCAGGAAATGGAAAATTCCACCACATTCAACACTGCGCTAAGCTTTCCATAAGGGGTGAGGTTGCCTTGATATCCGATAGTGGATGTTGGTGACGCCTGGTTTTTGGTCATGGCATAGATTCTGTTGTCGATGCAGATAACGGTAATATCGAAGTTTTTGCGGGCAGCATGGACAAAATGATTTGTTCCTATTGAAAAAAGATCCCCATCACCCCCTATTACTATTGTTTTTATATCCGGTCGTGAAAGCCTTGATCCGATTGCCACCGGAATCGCCCGTCCATGAAGAGTGTGCATACCGAATGTCTGAAAATAGAGTGGCATTCTTGATGAACAGCCTATACCGGAGATAAGGTTGGTTTTAAGAGGATCTATTTGCTTTTGCGAAAAGACCCTGGTCAGGGCAGCCATAATACCGTAAACGGAGCATCCCGGACACCAGCTCGGTTTGATGTCGCTTTTGTAATCATCAGGAGAAAGATACTGAGAGCTCAATATTTAACCTCCTGGTGATGTATGCGACAATCTCTTCCGGTGTAAATGGGTCTCCCCGGGAGAGAGTTACAGGATGGGGTTTGGCATCTGTATACATTCGGATAATATGGCTGTATTGACCACTGAAGTTAGCTTCCGGAATGTATAGAAGCTGACTGTACTGAAGAAGTTTCTCTATGCTATCAGTCAAAACCGGGAATAAAAGCTTTGGATACAATGCTGCAATGCGGAAACCTTGCTGGCGCATAATATCAATTGCTTTTTTTGCAATTGAAGCAGTAAAGCCCCAGGCTATAAGAGAGAAATCAGCTTCATAAAGTTCCTGGGATTCTAGGTCCCATTCCATAAGGTGCGGATTATCCTGTTCTATACCAAGGAGTTTTTCCGATCTGCGCCTCATCTGTCTGCTTCTTACGACCGGGTTTGCAGATGGAAAGCTGTGTTCATCATGTTCGAGGCCGGTAACCCGATAAGTAACTGGGGAGATACCAGGAACAGGAACTGGATTGGTTTGGTTCGGACCAGTCTTATATCTAATATAGGTGCTGTTTTCTGGATGATGTTTTAACACCGGTCTTTCTACTATGGGAATCGATTCGGGTTTTGGAGAGTCAATAGTCTGTTTTATCATTCCCATGGATGCATCGCTTAGAAGAATCACCGGACATTGGTAACGTTCAGAGAGATTGAAAGCCTCGACAGTGGTAAAAACGCAATCCTGAACTCCATTTGGTGCAACTACTATTCTCTGCCCTTCTCCGTGGCCTCCAAAAACAGCAGCATACAGATCTTCCTGAGAATGCTTGGTGGACATCCCGGTGGAAGGGCCTGCACGTTGAACATCGATTACCACAACCGGTAGTTCTACCATCGATGCATATCCGAGAAATTCCTGAATTAAGGAGAATCCGGGGCCGGAAGTAGCGGTTAAAGCCTTGAATCCATTGAAAGATGCTCCAATAACGGCTCCAATTGCAGCTATCTCATCTTCTGCCTGATAAGCAAACCCATCAGTTTGAAGTAAATAATTTGCCAGTGTATCACCAATCGATGTGGCAGGAGTAATAGGGTAGGAGGCATAAAATTTTGCGCCGCTTATAAGCGCACCCAGGCTGATGGCCTCATTTCCATCGACAATAATCCGCTTCTTATTATCTGCTTTCTTTTGAGGCAGAGAAAAACAGAGAGGTTGAATATCCTTGTGAGCCTGTCGAAGACCCTCCTCGAGTGCTGCCAGATTTTTATCAACTGTTTCTTTCCCTTTTTTCTGGAAACGTCCAATGATCAGGTCTCTTATCAGTTCAACCGGAATTGACAGCAGTGTACACAGATAAGCCAGTGTGACTGCTGATTTGATTGAGGTATTTGCGGAAATGCTGCGGGCTGTTTCATTGATGTGAAGTTTAATGACTTTATGCCCGGCTTGTTTCCATTGATCGATTATTGGATTATTCAGAGTATCCTCTAAAATCGATGATTCTATGAACAGCCAGACATCATTTAACAGAGGAGGTTTGTCGTATTCGAAAGCAGTAGGGCTGGTAAGAAACAGAATATCGAATTGGGAAATTGGAGAGATAATTTTTTCTTCGGAAATGGTAACCAGAGTCTGAGAGTAGCCACCACGGATAGTCGACGGAAAGCTTTTGAATGCGGAAGAGTAATACCCTAAACGGGCTGCCGCACCCATTAAAATATCTCCGGCAGTCAGAATGCCATCACCAGCTTCACCAGAGATTTTAATTTTCAGTTCTGAAGAGGGGTACTCAAGATCCATTTTTTTGCAGTTCACTGATAAAAGTTTTAATCTATTCAGTTTTAAAGGTGGTATCTAAGGGAAACAGGATAAAAACTACTATTTCAGTCATCACTTAAATATAAATATATAACAATTTTGAAATAGCTGCTTATTGGCGCAAATGTACTGATAATTGGAAAATACGAGTCGTTACATAGATATAGATAGTTGAATGAATAAAAAAATTTGCTCCCCCCGGTGATTACTGAGGGGCAATAGAAGATTATCTATTTCGATATTACCAGCATTATATTTATGATAGAGTTAAACAATGCCCCTTGAAACGTATTCTTCACAATGTTTAAGATGTATTTTAAATGAATCATGCTAAAAATCATCACTACTAACAAATGGTTACATCTATTATTACCGGCAGCAATAATCGGAATAATTATCCCATTCTGCATTAAGAAGGATCTGGTTATCTTTCCGGGAGACCCGGGAATTGAGCTTACCAGCTACACCGATACTATTCATCCGAATGAGGATGGCAATACTGTTATAAAAGAGTTTAAAGTAGACAGCTCCAGAATTTATATCGAATACACTATTGGCAGAATGAATTCATCCCGCTATGCCGGGTTCCAGTGGATTGTACATCCGCCTAAGAAATTTGTGGATATCAGTGACTATGATCATTTGGTTATCTCTTTTGATGAAAGTACCACTGAGGAATTTGTAGTTATCATTCTGCAGTTGTTTACGGATGGTTTCTCCAGACTCGAAGACCGTATGACCTGGAGATATTTTTCCAAAGAATTACCTATAAAAGATAAACAAAAAAAGTTTTCCATTCCCCTCAAAGAGTTTGAAACTCCGCTTTGGTGGTTTAATCAATACAAGATAAATGAGGCAGCTCTCAGCAAACCTGACTTTTCTAAACTGGGAATGATTTCCATTCAGGATGGATCCGATGCATTTGGACACCATAGAGCAATAGCTTTAAAGGAATTGCGATTTCACAAAGAAAAATCACTGGCGTTTTCTCTTATTGGTTTGCTGCTATTCTATTATCTTGTGTATGGCATTGGAAGTTGGTTAAGTGTTTTGCTGAAAACCAAAAAACATCCTTTGGCTATTCCATATCAGATACTGGAGATAGAAAATGATACTGCTGATGAAAAGAAAAAGGTACTTGAATACCTGGGCAATAACTTCTCTAACCAGTCATTATCGCTTTCCCGAATGAGCGATGAGATAGGTATCCCGACCATAAAAATATCTTCAATCATTAAAAAAGAATACAACCTAACTTTCCGGCAGTATCTTAATACTATACGCATCACAGAGGCAAAACGTCTGTTGCAGGAAACGAAGCTGCAGATTTCTCAGATTGCCTATCGGGTTGGTTACACTAATCTCACCCATTTCTGCAGAACCTTTAACCGGATCACTAATGTATCACCAAATACCTTTAGACAGGAAAGCTCCGAGAATAGTGATGAAGAGGAGGACTGTGATAATCCCCTAAAACCTAAGGTCAAACCTCAAAACGGCAAAACTTCTTCAGACAATACAGTACCTCTTAAATCTAAAACTTTTACCGAATAGGACTACTATCATCCAATATTATTCAAGATTCCCGGTAGTTGCCCGAAATTGTTAACCAGCCATTTTTTGATCGATTATTACTAAAACGTATTTTTTAACATTGTGAAATGCCCCGTCGGTAAGAGGTGCGCTTTCAGAGGGGGGATTTTACTAATAAATACACGAGACCTTCTGATTTTCAGACCTCACCGATACTAATATGGCAGTAAATAAGATTCAACATTTTACTGAAATATTGCTTCATTTATATAATGACAGTTAATACTATCAAAATGTAAAATAATCCTGCAATATCAAAAATTCCGCTTTTTGTATTCATTTTTATTCTATTCCTTTTCAAATTTCTTTTTTTGGAAAAAGTTGAAACCTTGTCGGGAAATGTTATGTTTTTAACCCTAATTTTTAACAGGAACAGGGATTTAATTTGTTTGTAAACATGTGAATCAGGTTCCTATCCTCCATTCACCGTTTCGTTGGGGCAGGCGGAACGACAGACGGAGGATAGACAAATTTAAATTCAAAGGAGTCGAAATGATCTGGCACAATTCTGCAGGCAGGGAGATGACAGGTTTTCTGGTGATGATTCTGTTGGGTTTGTCTTTTGGTGTTGAGTTAGGAACCTGGTTTTCTGAAGATTATCCGCAGGGAGGATATGCCATCGCGTATGGGGGGAGATCTGCAATAACTATAATTAATGACAGTGACCGAAAAAGAGGGAAAGTAGTTAAACTGGAATTTGATGATAAGGAATATCCTGGTGTTGAGATAGGATTTGGAGGTGAGACTGTCGATCTTAAATCGGCAAGGAAAAGTGGAGCACTGCGCTTTTTTATAAGAGGTTCGCAGGGTGGCGAACAGATTATAATTGGATTGATGGACCATGGTAATGATGGAAAAAACAAGTGTGAAGTAAATGCCCAGAGCATCAATTTTTTTAAGATAACAGATAAATGGCAACAGGTGATAATACCACTGATCTCCTTTTCAGATGAAGGGGAGAGGTGGTATACAGAGTTGAATGGTGGTGAATATGCCCGAATAGACTGGAGCAGGATTTACAATATAAAATTCTCCACCAAAAAGGAGCAGAATATTGGCCGATCAGTCGATCGAATAGCTACGGTTTTCATTGATGACATCGAAATAATCGATCATACTGCAGATTTTGCACAGCCTCCATTTTTTTCCTGGCGACATCTTGAAGATAAAACCAGTGGTCCCTTGATTACCGAGGAAGACACTTCCAATTTGATATTCTCTTTTTTTGGAAAGGGTATGGGAGAGAAAACATCGGTTTACACTTATAATGGCCGTACCGATTTCAGTGCCAAGGATGCCACAGACAGCAGCAGACTGCCTGTTCTGGTCTGTTATTTTGATGATGCAGAGTGGAGTGGGGTTACCCTTTTTAAAGCCCAGAAAGAACCAATAGATGTTTCAGCTTACAGGGAGACCGGAGGTTTGGAATTTAAAGTAAAGGGCGCTTCAGGTGGTGAACTCTTTGTTATTGGTTTATTGGATGATGAATCCGAAGGAGTGGATATGAAAGTACAGACCCGATTGCCCAGCCGGGTCTATACAAGGGTCAATACGGAATGGCAGACTGTACAGGTTCCTTTTTCCGATTTTACCGATGTGGGAAAATGGTGGAGCAGTGATGGTCATTATGAAGCTTTGGGATATATGGATTGGACAAAATTGATAGAAGTCAGAATATCAACAGAAAAACTGGCCAACCGCTTGATCAGTGAGAATGGCAAAAAGCCGGTGCGACTTTATTTATCCGATATTAAACTGGTAAAGAAAATGGAAACCTTCAGCATGACCAGGTACTGGAAAGAGTTTAAATCCGATGCACCGGATATTCTGATAGATGATTTTGAAGATCCGAGGGATACGCTGAGATGGTACTCAAGTTTCTGTCCTTACTCTTCCATAAAAGTATATAGGGATAATAATACCGATAATAACAGTAAGGCGATCAGAATCGATTATAGAATTGACAAGTGGGGTTCATCTACCTGTCTGATCGACACTGCAGACACTGTTAAATCGAACTGGTCTTATCATAATGCGTTGAAATTCAACTTTTTTTCAAGTGAAAAAGCACAGACCTGTATGGTAATGATAGTAGATGGGAGCAATGAAGCCTGGTTTGCACATTTTGAGGCGCTCAATGGATGGCAGGAGATAACGGTTCCTTTTTCTGAGTTCAGGATGTATGAATTCTGGCAGCCAGAAAATGTACAGATTAACCGCAAAATGGATATGGATAAAATTCGTTCTTACGATTTTCGCTCTGGTATTTTTGGAAAAACGGGAACAATCATGCTGGACAATGTCCGACTTACAAACACTTACATACCTGTAGTGTCAAAAAATGAAGCTTTACGGATCAATCAGATCGGATATTTTCAGAATGGGATAAAAAGATTTATTGTTACCGATTCTTCGGTCAATGACTTTGCTGTTATTGATGAACAGGGAGCAGTTGTACGCAATGGTAAATTGTTTCCAGGATCATACTGGTCTTTGGCAGGTGAGTATATGAAAATTGGAGATTTCACTGACATCAAGAAATCCGGAAGATATCAGATTCTCATACAGGAAACAGGTGAAAAGGAAGAGATTTTTATAAGGGAGAATATTTACACAGATGCATTGAATGCAGCAGTAAAAGCATTCTATTATCAGCGATTGTCAACAGAACTGAAAAAAGAACATGCTGGTGACTGGATGCGAAAAAGCGGAATTGCCGATACAGCCTGTTCTCTGCATGTCAGTACCGGGAAAACGGGAGTAAAAAATGTCAGTGGGGGCTGGATGGATGCCGGAGATTACGGTAAATATATTGTCAATGCAGGCATTTCTGTCGGCACTATGCTTTCACTGTATGAGCTTTATCCGGATCTGATTGGTGATAATCTCAATATTCCTGAATCAAAAAATGGAAAGAGCGACCTGCTGGATGAAATCAGATATGAACTGGAATGGATGAAAAGGATGCAGGATTTGGATGGGGGAGTTTTTTTCAAGGTGGGGTCGCTGGAATGGGATGGTTTTTCGGAAATGCCTGAGGCTCTTAAAAGTGTAAGATATGTTATGGGCAAATCTACATCGTCAGCACTGAATTTTTCGGCTGTGATGGCTATGGCAGCAAGAATATATAAGGAAGATAAAGAATTCAGCAAGGATTGTCTGAAACGCTCTATTGTTGCATGGAAATGGGCGGTTAATAATCCCGACATACGCGAACCAGATGAAGTCGGTGGGACAGGAGCTTATGAGGATTCACATTTTGGAGATGAGTTTTTCTGGGCGGCCTGTGAACTATTTGTCACCACCGGTAAAGGTAGCTTTAAAAAGTATATAGAGCAGACAGCCTCTTCTTATCTGTGTAAAAATGCTGCCAACTGGTACAATGTATCGAATCTGGGATGGTTCACGCTGATTAAGCATTTTGATGTGCAAAAGTATCCTTTTATTTCGGAGGGCAGCCGTTCTGTTATTGCTCTTGCTGATCGTTTTGTAAAAGCAATCGATTCCAATCCCTGCAGAATTCCGGTTGAAGATTTTATATGGGGTTCCAATTCGGTTTTACTTAATCATGCTGTTGTAATGTGTTATGCATACTATCTGACACGACAGGACAAATACCTGGAATCGGTTATCGAAACAGTTGACTATGTTTTCGGTAAAAATGCAACAGGATTCTGTTTTGTAACTGGTTTAGGTAAAAGGTCCCCTTTACAGCCTCATCACAGGATTATGGCAGCGGATGGTGTAGAAGCACCATTTCCCGGTTTTTTAGTGGGCGGTCCAAATGCTGATAGACAGGATGAGATATCTGGAGAACCTGGAGTAAACTATCCTGATAAAGAACCGGCAAAGGCATATATTGACAGGATGGCAGCTTATGCCTGCAACGAGGTGGCTATTAACTGGAATGCAGCACTGGTGTTTGTTTTAGGCTTTCTATGTGCTAATGCTGAATAGTCAATGAAAATCCACTTTTTAATTTTCCCGGTTTATCCAGATTTGGATAAACAGGGAAAATCCCTCTTTTAGGTGATTGCAGAGTAATGGCATGTTTGTTGCCATTTTTCTTATAATAGAGCTGCAACACCCACACTCCATTGGTCTTATATAGCTCTGAACAAAGGTTCAGGATATACAACATGATCCTGAATGGTTCTGAAAGTTCTTATGAAGTTCAGGAGGCATGTATGATTCCTTTCTTATTGATATCCATGATAATTATTTCTTCCCAGTCTACAACAGAGTGTAAAAACAATACCCGTTTCCCCTCTGAATACCGTTCTTTCTCGGGTATGAATAATAATCGGTTTCACAGGGCCTGGGGCGCAGCGGGTATCTACTTTCGAAGAATCAGTCCGGCAGATTATGCAGATGAAAAGAGTTCACCGGCTGGTGTCATGCGTCCAAATCCCAGAACAATTTCCAACACTCTTTTTAAACAGGGTGATACATCAGTTCCTGCCGAATATGGACAGTCGTCATTTTTATGGGCCTGGAGCCAGTTTATAGATCATGACATGTCTTTGATATTGCCTAATATTCCGGAAGAAACAATCAACATCAGCGTTCCACCAGGTGATCAGCTTTATGATTCAAAAAAGGAAGGTAAGCAGATAATTCCATTTAACAGATCAGAATATATAAATCATTTCAGTGGGGTCCGGCAACAGATAAACCGGGTCTCATCCTTTATTGACGGATCGATGATTTACGGTTCTGATTCTCTGCGGGCCAATGCACTGAGGCTTAATGATGGCACAGGAAGGCTTCGTACCAGTGAAAACAATCTTCTTCCTTTTAATATTTTCGGTTTCGAAAATTCCGGAGGTAATGGGCCTGAGCTGTTTTTAGCCGGCGATATAAGGGCCAATGAAAATATGGTACTTGCGGCTTTGCACACTCTTTTTGTAAGAGAACACAATTTCTGGTGCAACATAATCGAATCTATCAGGCCAGGGCTTAGCGATTATCAGATTTATCAGCAAGCCCGGGCACTGGTTATAGCAGAAATACAGGCTATCACCTATAATGAATTTTTGCCAGCGCTGCTTGGGCCGGATCCCTTGCCTGTCTATTCTGGATATAATCCAGATGTAAATCCAACTCTGTCCAATGAATTTGCTGCAGCGATTTTCCGTATCGGCCACTCTATGGTTAATGGAAATATTTTGAGGCTAAATTCATATTTGGAAACAATCCCCCAGGGCAATATCTCTCTAAGTGGTTCTTTTTTCAATACTGGTGCAATCATTGATGAAGGGAACATAGATCCCATTCTTCGGGGCCTGGCTTATCAGAAAGCTGAGCGAATAGATTTATTTATAGTGGATGAGTTGCGTAACAATCCTTTAGGTGCTTCTGTTCCGGTAGGATTGGACCTTGCAGCTATCGAAATACAGCGTGGACGGGATCATGGGCTTCCCTCGTACAATAAATTTCGTAAATCATTAGGGTTACGTCCGGTGTACAATTTAAACACCATTTCATCAGACCCGCTGTTTCGCTCCCGAATAGCCCAAACATACCCATCTATAGATGATATGGATCTATGGCCTGTGTTGCTTGCAGAAGATCATATAATCGGATCTTCTGTTGGACTGACTCTGTATAAGGTTTTGAAGCAACAGTTTCAGAATTTGCGTGATGGTGACAGGTTCTGGTATCAGTCATATCTGCCTCCAACTCTGGTAAAAATAGTGGAAAAACGCAATCTTGCCAGAATCATTGTTACCAATACGGGAATAGGTGTGAATGAAATACCTGCAAATGTCTTCTTTGCTGAAGATTTGATTGAGGATAGAAATAAATAACTGGTAACTATCCAGGTATCTGATGGCGAAAAAATAACATATTAATATCAAATCGGAAAAATAGGAACTAATATTAAAACAATATCTAATCAGAAGTAATCTGAAAAAAATATCTAAACGAAGAGTCGGCAGGGATAAACCGGGATTACCTTACGCAGAGAAGGCTCAGTGTGAGCTGGAAGATTATTACATTGCACATAGAGGTAATTAATGCAGACCTTCTCGACAGAGCACTTGTAAACAAGCAAAGGTAAACAATTCACATTTAAAACCAGATTTTATGCAATGATTAGCCCGACACTACTGAGTTGAAAAAAGAAGGCTAATTATCAGCTATGGTTTCTGGGGCACCAAGTGAAAATTACCTGAGCCTGAAACTTTTTACGAGTGATTCGAATGTATCGATACTTTCCTCAAAGAAATGCTTCCTGGCGGCACAATATCTCAGCTCATAGACAAAAAACTTATCAAAAAAAGCGTAGATAATTTCTCTGAACCCGATTGCATTTATCTGATAATCAACCGTTAACTTGATTGCTTGCCTGGAATCTACCTCTGCGGGTTCTTCTCGCAGTAGGCAGACATTTACAACCTGAGGAGCAGCAATTATTCTGGAAAGTAATGCTTCTGCCAGTTCATGAGGCAACATTTCCGGGTAAATCCTGAGTTTAGTAAATTGAAGCGAGTCTGTGATTTTATGACGAAAAATAAGGATTTTTTCCAGACCTGGTCCGTGCTTTGAAAGCATTGCCGAAGAGCCATCATTGATTATCATCCATCGGGGAGGAGGTTGGAAATAATAGTATGGCTTTTTGTACTTTGTGCCAGTTACTTTCCAACTTGATGCACAACCAGCAAAGATTACTGACAATAGCAAACATGAGAGAATCCATTTTACCTGGCGCATTTTTTCAGATAATCCTCTACGATTGGCTGATAAGGTGATAAGGGGTGGTTATGAAGGTATGAGCTTAAAAAACAGGCAGCACTGTCAATATTGCCAATTTTGAAATAATAAAAACCCAGTTCACGGAGTACTTCTCCGGTGTTATCAATATCTTTTGCACGGTAATACCATTTAAATACATCTTTGTTAGCATGTGGCGCAGATCTTAACCTTACAATGTTGCCTAATTGCAGAAATGCCTGGGCATTGCTGGAGTCTGACCCCAATATTCTGGAAAAGTTCACTTCAGCGTTATGCAAGTCACCTGAAGCGATTTTCATGACACCATCTGTATGCAGAACGCTATTAATCATTTTATTGTAAATAGCATCGTTGACTAATCCCTGAGCGGTTTGAACAGTATCTTTTCCTGCTAATTGATAATAATTGTCTATACGTTCGGTTATGGCGGGGTGAGTTGAAAAGAAATATGGCTGTTCAATATTTTCCTTTTCTATATGATTTTTAAGGATCAGAAAGAGATTTCTAAACTCGATTGGTGCATAAGAAGCTTTTTTCATATTAATTAATCCCAGGCTATCTGCTTCCCTTTCCAGATCCCTGGAATAGCCGCTAATAGCAGATCTCAGGGTTAAACTCACCACATTGGTGGCAAGGGATCCGAAAAAGAATTCAAGGCCAATTTGTTTGCGTGCACTGGAAAGAGCTATTTGCTTGGCATTAAAAAGATTGCGATATGCGTGATCATTTATGATATGAACCATTTCATGGCTCAGAAGTGCTGCAAGCTGAGCTTCATTTTGGATCCTTGCCAGAAGTCCCGTGCATATATAAATAGTTCCGTGAGCAGTTGCAAAAGCATTTAATGAAGGAGATAGCAGCACTTTAACTTTATATCGGCTGTCTCCGGAAATTCTATGTAAAACATCATTCAGATAATTATGTAGGGGTTCGTTTCTAATAAAAGCATCTGATTTTTCCAGTTCTTTTTCAAAGCTACTACTTTGAGCAATTATGCTTTCCCTGTGCACAGTTTCTGGAACATCATCACCATTTATCAGAGCATAATTAGATATCAGAATAAAGCACCAGATTAAAATTGAATTGTGCACTAATTTCTCCTTAAGTGTAATCCACTCAATAATTGTCCGGCTATTTTCTCTGCATCAAACGATTTTCGTAAATCGGCGCCATCAGATTTGATATATTGTTTATACCAGATGATCTTTCCGTTTTTATCTGCCACCAGACAACAGGCAAAGGTACGTGCCAGAGGAACGGAATAAATGCTAACTGTTCCGGTAAGGATTCCAGAGATAGCTGATTTAACGTTTTTGGCAGTTGTCGCTTTTTTCAGTATTATTTCGCGTAAAGGTGAAAAATTTTCATCTGAACCAAATGTAAACATGACAGCATCGGTCTGCAGGCTGTTGCAAAGCTCAGATAGCGGTCCTGTGTGATAATCGAAGGTGTCGATTTGAGTGATAAATGCTCCATTTCCATATAAATGTTTTTGAATCGAAGAGATAATTAACTTGATCACAGGCAGTATGGTGTCAGTTACAGACGTATCAATTATGTCTGTAACATCTATTCCTTCAATTTGCTTTTTTTCCAGTTGCAGCTTGAGTGCATTGCTCAGAGTTGTTTCTGCACTTTTACTCCAGTCAATTCGATATTCAGGAATACCACCACCAGAGACATCATAGACATAAAGATCGGGTGAGAAGATGGCAATTTTACGAATATGCTTATCAATTGGAGAGAAATGTGGACCATAACCGGTATTTTGTGCTGCACATCCGGCAAGAATAAGAATGAAAGCGGGAAGAAGGATTCCAAAGTATCTGATAACCATGGATTAAAGGTAAATATTGCTAAAAAAAATGTCAATTATATAAATAATCCTGCTTTTATTAAAAAACCATCTTTCCAATGCCATAAATCAGGTCTTAATCCTCATTTGTTGACATATTTGGGCAACGAAATCAAATAGCTTATTGGAAAGCAGGCAGCCCTTTTGTCCGGTTTTATAGCAAATACTTGAATATGAGGTTATAATCTGGGTAAAAGTGATATTCTCTTGTTTATCGGTTAGTTTGAAAGCTATTTTTGAGCCAGAATAGCTCTTTTGTCATTTTCCTACTACAACCGGTTGTATGGTATCTTTTTGGTAAGTCTAAAGGAAACTGCTCTAGCAGTCATGTTAAAAGTGTTGATTTGGGCTTCTGAGGCCGCTATCATTTAATAGACTTTGTATCTATCATGCAAGAGAAGGGATGCGTGTTTCTCTAGCTGAAATACAATCTGTGACGATTATTTAAATGATTATCTGAATAGTATTGACAATAAAAAGTATTAAATATAGAATTATCTACAATCGACCATCTCTGTATACAGGAAATCTATGAATCAACTTCTGATGGTTCTATGTGCACTTCTGGTTTCTATAAGTGTGATTTTCATAGTAATAGAAGTGCGGGCCAATTTTGATAGAAGTTTTCTGATCTTTGGGATTGTTAACCTGCTGATATGCTCTTTTTGTATTGTTGATATAGTAATTCAGCCATCAAAACAAATTTTATACTGGACATTGCTGCAGCATCTGATTGCTTCATTTTTTCCGCCTTTCCTGTTGTGGCATGTTAGTCTAATTCAAAATAATATCAACAGGTCTTTAATAAAGTTTTCTTTTCTGGCAAGTTTAGTATTTTCTGTACTGTTTTTATCCGGAGCGATGCTTAAATCTGTTAGTGAGGAAGTACTTACTACTGCGTGTTACAATTTCACATTTGTGCCATATATAATTGCAACTCAGATTTATTTAATTAAAAAGTTAAGTTGGAAACTTGAGAATGTATCTGCAAAACAGAAAAAATTCACCCTTTTTTATTTAATTGGGATCCTTCTTCTTTCTGCAGGATCAATTGCAGATCTTTTGAGTATTATCACGGGGTATGGATTGTTGCATCTGTTCCCTAGTTACAGCTTCCTGGGAGCCTTGGGATTCAGCATTGCAGTTACAATTATATTTACTGAAAAGCTGACTTCGATTATTCGTGAAAGAGAAGTAACTTTTAAAAAATTGAGAGAAGCATATAAAGATCTGGAGGAGGTTCAGACTTTAAAGGAGCTGGGCCAGTCTACTGCTATTATTAATCATGAAATACGCAACTATGCAGCAGCTATTTCTGGTTATTCTGAAATGTTGGGAATGTTACCTTCATTGGATGAGCGATCAAAAAAAATAGTTGCAAGAATCTCTGAATGCATCACACACCTTACTAATTTCAGTAATGATATACTGGAATTTTCCAGATCAAGAATATTGAAAGATAAAATTCCGTTAAATCTTGAAGAGTTGATTCGAAAATGTATAGATACTCATTTCGAGAATAAAAGAGATATCTTTGAGATCAATGTAGAGAAGAGTGAATTCGATACTGTAATTAATGGAGATAACAATAAACTGGAGCAGGTTTTCATTAATATTTTCAAAAACAGTATCGAAGCTAAAGCACAAAAGATTAAGATAGATTTAACATCGAGAGAAACTTTACTTTTTTGTACAGTAGATGACGATGGTGTAGGGTGTACTAAGGAACAGCTCGGACAAATTTTCAAGTCATTTTATACTACTAAAAAGAATGTAGGTGGTACCGGGCTGGGCATGTGTGTTGTACGATCGATCATTGAGGTACATGGCGGGCATGTTAATGCGTATTCCAAAAATGTTGTTGGTAAGGGCGAGCATGGAATTTCATTACATATATCCTTTCCTAAATATGAAATAGAGCAGCCGGAAAAACATGACATTGTTCTGATTAAGGAAGGTATTAAAAATTTGGCAAATGTAATAAAGGTTTTCCAGAATGTATTAATCAGTCCACATGTTATGCAGGATGTTGGTGAATTGGATCAGAAACCTTTCGAGAAGCCACCTGTCACCATCATTGCTGCACCTGGTCAATTATCTCTCCTTCGTACAAAGTATGGTTTTAATATTCAGACATTTGCTATTGTGGAAGGTATTAATAATTTACCGTTTGTAGTACATGAAAACCGAGATGAATATCCTGCTCTTTTCAGTGAGGAATATCTGTTAAAGAAAATTGTAGCCTGTTGTGGCATTACAAACAGATGATTTCACACTTAAACCTAAAAACCGCAGTAGATTGATGCGGATAACACGTCCCGTCAATGCGGGATTGCGCATAAAGTTTTTGTCACTTCGTTCTGCTATGAAAGGGGTATTCCAGTACTTCGTACTGTACTTTATTATAGCTTTTTGCATCAATATCTTACGGCTCTGCGTCATCATCTACTGCGGTTTTTAGGTTAAATTACTGATGACGAAATTTCTGCAGCTTTAATAATCCCAGAATAGCTTAAAGTCGCGGAGATAATATGTGTCACACACTTATATATTACTTTAGTGAAAAGAAAGCATAACTAAGCAGATTGCACATATAATTGATTCAGAATCCACTATAATTTCTAATGCAGTTTTTGATATTTTTCTGGGAAGGAAATATTGGGGCAAGATTGATAATCCAGCCCATATTAAAATAAAACAACTGAAAATTAGCATCTTTAATGTGATAACATTTCCAATAAACAGTACTGTAACACTCGCTATTCCAATAATATCAATAGCCATCAGCATTTTAAGTGAGTTTTGAGCACCAATAAGAACCGGTATTGTATAAATATTTCTAATTCGATCACCATCAATATCTCTTACGTCCGAAGATATTGTACTGTTGAGACTGGAGATAAAAAAAATCATCAAGATTATCAAAATATCGATTCTTAATATGGAGATTTGGCTA
Organism: Fibrobacter sp.; assembly: GCA_012519985.1. Classification (GTDB taxonomy): domain Bacteria; phylum Fibrobacterota; class Chitinivibrionia; order Chitinivibrionales; family Chitinispirillaceae; genus JAAYPC01. The sequence goes on along the minus strand of JAAYPC010000352.1, from coordinate 1,100 downwards.
TCCACAACAGCAATTAAAAAAGCACTTACACTCCATAGAACGCAAACGATTAAGGATTTTAATATGGGGATATCTTTAAAACTGAACCACCTGATTTCATTTTTAAAAAACCATGGTAACAATCTTACTGAATAAAAAAGGCCGGAAATGCAGATTAAAGCAAATACTAATGCGACCTCAATTTTTCTAAGCAATAGAGAAATAATAACAGGAGAAGCAAGTAAGATTGCTGCAGTTGACATCCAGAAGCAGAATCGTTTAGTAGTACCGTTGAAGAATTGCCATCTCTTCAGGTTGTTGAACTTGTCTTCTTCATCAACTATTCTGTTCAACAGATAAATGCCTGTTGTTACAAAAAAGAATAATATAACCAAAGAAAAGTTCAGACTGTTTTTAAGATATACTGTAGAGCAACCTAACTGTAAAGCGGCTGCAGTGCCAAGGAACAGGATCGGACAAATAGAATTGACAAAGATAGTTCCTTTAGAGTCCATAAGATCTCCTTTCAAAAGTTACGGACCAAAAAAGCCCGATCTCGCAACCAGGAAAAAGTATAGACTTGTGGGTCCCATTTTGTCTGTTTTTCCAACCTGCCCTAATTTTATTGATCATTCAGGATAAGTGCAAGCGTTTATTTAAGTGCAGTTACGGATATTGTTGACAGAAAAGGGCAACGTGGAATGATGCTCCTGGGAAAGAGCTGGAAAACTGTTGTTCAATAGATAGCATAGTCTCGAAAAAATCAGGCTGAAGCACAACATTTTTTATATTTTTTGCCGCTTCCACAGGGACAGGGTGAGTTACGGGAAATTTTATCTGTTGATCTGATGAATGGCTTTGGCTTTTGGATTTCGCCATCAACATAATACCATTTTCCATCTACTTTTTTAAAAAGCGCTTTCTCATGAAGGTTCTTGCGAATGCCTCCTTCAGTATAATGGGCAATAAACTCAACTGTGCCTTCACTATCCTGGTCTTTAGTACTAAGAATCTCCAGGTTATGCCAGATAGATTTTACTGACCAGTTTCGGATGGCCTGCTCATCGCACTCTTTGCGTTTCTCTTCAATGGTAGTATTAAGGATAAAATCGATTTTTTCT
>JAAYPC010000351.1 GCA_012519985.1 Fibrobacter sp. | reverse complement strand
TAAGCGCTGCTTTTTTTATTTCAAGTTGCGCATCAGAAGAAAGCTTCCTAAAATCTCGTTTTTCCATATCTTGAAAATAAATTATGCCCTATCACTTTGAGCAACATTTAATTGCCGAAGTAATAAATAACGTTTGAAGCGTTGTATCAAATCGTGAAATATCCAGATGGGAATACCTGTTGGCACCACACCATAAAGAGGCAATGAATTGTGTAATCAACTGAACCGGATTGTATCCCCGATTTGATCCTTGTGCCGGTAACGGAAGAGTTTCAATCATTTCAACAAAGTGCATTCTAATGGAAAATTTGGGTTTAATAGACCAAGACTAAAAGCTCCCGGTTATAAAAAGAAGCTCTTTGAAGCGAAAAAAGAATTGATTAAGGAACAATAATAAACCAGCCCAAAGCAGATAGCGGACAAAAACTTCAGGAAAAAATGATTAACCGTAAGTACAAGCTCTGAAGAGGTGCGATATACCAGCCCAGGCCGAAGGCCCGGGCTGCTGCGTTTCGATAATCAAAAGAATCAATTAAAAGAAATTCAAGAATAGATTTATGCAAAATAAGATTGAATATGGTGTGTATTTATGCTATTATTTTGAAAGTTAAATTATAATGTCACTTTGGCATAATCAGCTTTGCTCACAGCTCAATTATGCCAGCCCCAAAGCAGTACAACATAGTCGCCCATTATGGGTAAATTTTTAAGAGAAATACATGAAAGAAGATAAAAACGAAAAACAAAACAGGGAAAACCTTATCGCTGGCCTTTCAACGAGTGAAGTTGTTGACCGTTATGGTAGTGCTAATGCGGAACATATTGTTGGATATAATGGGGTTAATAATGAAACGGGGCAAAGACTTCAAAAAGGGCTTAAAAAAATATCAAAATGCAATGTAAATGAACAGTATGAACAAAATAACCTTCGCCAGCAGTCCGGTTACTCGGCAGAGGTTAAGAAAACATCTCGAACAAATGCTGAAAATATTATTAATAAAAGTGATGAAAGAATTGCAAGAACTGATGACATTTACATTAACGGGGAAAAACATGGTAATCACGAAAAGTTTGATCACGCTAAAGTAGACAAAAATGGAAATCCTATTCTTGATCAAAATGGTAATCTTACAGGTGTTTCACAGCAAAAAGTTCACTACAATGTTAAAAAATACGACGACTATTCTAAGCCTGATTTGTATGAGAAATATAAAGATGCAGAAGCATTTGATGTCCCCAGTGATCAATATGAAGACATACAAAAACGCTATTCTGAGCGGATATCTAAACTTGAAAAGCAGGAACAGAGGCTTCGTGCAGATGGAAAGGGTGATTTAGCAGATCAAAAGCGATCTGAAATTGAAAGATGCAAAGACCTGAAGAAAAGATTTCGTGATTCTGGTGTTTCTACAGAAGAAGCAATGGAAGCCCGCAATGATCCTCTTCTTAGCACAGTCAAGGATATGGGCAAGATTTCTCATCGTGCAGGTATAGAAGCAGCCAAAGCGGCTATGGTTATTTCTGGTTCAATCTCCATCGTACAGAATTCAATTGCATTTGTTCAAGGTGATAAGGATCTTCAGGAAGCACTAACCGATATCGCAAAAACCACAGCTAAAAGTGCAGGCATTGCATACACAAGCGGTTTTGCAGGGTCACTTATTAAATCGGGAATGCAACAATCGAAAAGTGTTTATCTGCGTGGACTGTCAAAGACATCTCTTCCAGCACTTGTTGTTACTACCTGTATTGAAACGGGAAAGTGTATCAAGAGCTATATTAAAGGTGAAATTGATGAGGTAGAACTTCTTCAAGACCTCGGGAAATCAGGTACAGGGTTGACTGCAAGTAGCCTTGGGGCAACACTTGGACAAATTGCAATACCAATTCCAGTTGCCGGAGCAATCATAGGTGGTATGATTGGATACACTCTGAATTCTTTCTTTTATACAGAAGCTCTGAATGCACTTAAAGGTGCAAAGGAGTCGGAAGAAAACTATTACCGCATGAAAGCTATTTGCGAAGTAGCACGTCTCCGACTTAATGAATATGAGAAGCAGATTCGAGAAGAATTTCTGGTTCAATTCTCAGAGTCAGTCTGCTTTTACAATGATGCATTTAAGATGCTTAACACTTCAATTATGAGTGGCAATATATCTGAATTTGAAAATTCAATAAAATTGTTTTCGAACAGACTTGGTAAAGAGCTTCACTATGAAACTTTTTCAGAGTTTGACGATGCAATGAACTCAGAAGAAACAATTCACATTTAACAAAAGGTGGACTCCCATGTTTTTAAACTTTTTGCAGACAGATGAAGAAAAAGTAGCTTTCATTAAGATGGCAATAATTGTGGCCATCGCAAATGTTGAAGACGACAATGAAGAAAAAAATGAGAAAAAGTCAGAAAGCTTCTCCAGAAACAAAGACTGGAAAATGAGTAGTTTTGAAAAGGCTATTATAAATGGCTTTATGAAGGAACTTGAACTTTCTTCCTATGAAATATCAACAGATGAGTTTAATAAAATTATCGATGAACTTTCCCCAGTACTCTCTAAACTTACCCGTCTTTCAGAAGAAGAACGAAGACTTGAAATTATTGAAAAACTTATCGAAGATGGTATCTCTTGGGATGAAATCGGAGATATTACTCCAAAATCTTCAAGATCAATGATGATCGAACTAATCAGTGTAGCACTTGTGGATAACGATTATGCACCGTTTGAAAAAGTTGTAATAAAATCAATCGCAAACAAATTAAAGATTGATAGTGATGAACTGGAAGAAATGGAAAATTTTGTAAGATCGATGAAAGAGATATACAAAACAGGACTTGAAATTGTGAACAACTAAGGGGGAAATATGCCACTGCCGTTAATTATACCCATTGCAGTGGGTATTAGTGCGCTCATGGGAGCAGGAAAAGGAATTAAAGCTGCTGTGGATAACAGTGGGGCAAAGGATATAAACTCAAGAGCGAAAAGTATTGCCAATAACGCTCAGGAAGATCTTGAAAAATCAAAAGAAAACCTCAACAAATTGCTTGAATTTTATGGTGAAAAAAAACTCACTGTAATTAATACCCACTTGAGAACATTCATTGATGTCTTTAGGCAGATTAAAAATGTGGAATTCGCTTCAGGTGAAAGAATTGATGACCTTTCTAAAGTGGCCATAATTGAAGGCGAGCTTAAAGATATTTCTAGTACAGTTTCAATTGTTGGAGACACAATTTCTGGAGGAATTGCAGGTTTAGGTGGTGGTGCACTTGCCGCATTTGGAGCATATAATGGCACAATGCTCCTTGCATCAGCAGGAACAGGAACGGCGATTAGCACCCTAAGTGGAGCAGCAGCGACTAACGCAACTCTCGCCTGGCTTGGTGGTGGAACCCTTGCTTCTGGTGGACTTGGTGTCGCAGGTGGTACAATGGTTCTTGGTGTTATGGCTGCTGGTCCGGCACTGCTGATTTTTGGAAGTATACTTGGTGCAAAAGCCAAGAAAAATCTTTATGATGCAATGTCTAATCTTGAACATGCCAAAAAGATTAATGCTGAGTTTTCTGTTATTACAGAAAAACTCAGGCAGATGTTTGAGTCTGTGAACCTTTGCTACCATGTATTTGATAAGTTTTCAGGCAAAATGAGAAGAGCAAATAAAGAGCTTATTACTCTTATTGAAAAATCGGGGTCAGACTACAGTAAGTATACAGATGATGAAAAGAAAATATTATTCAAAACTGTTAAATACGCACAAGTACTAAAGATGATAATTGATCTTCCTCTTCTAAATGAAGATGGTGAATTGATAGAACAATCAATACTAAAAATTCGTAATATGAATGTCTGACAAATCCAGAAACGTTGTTTTTTATTCAGGAAGGTTTAAAAAATTGCATATAAAGGTGGCGAGGAGCTAAGAAAAGGCAATCGCCTTTGGCAACAGTCAAACAACAGCTCAACAGTGTCAGCCCCAAAGAAAGCCAGCACAGGTTGAGCCGCCCTTTGTGCAACATATTTGGGCACCGAAAGATAGAAAAGCGGACAAAAATTTCAGGACAAAAATGATTAACAGGTATAGACAAGCCCTGAAGGGGCGCAATATTCCAGCCCTGGCTACAGGCCTGGGCTGCCTGAATCCGACCAAGTGTAATAGTTTTGTCGTAAATATGCAGTATCTCATGTATATTATTTTTGGGTTATGAAGAAGACTCCTGCCACAAAACCCATAAAGATATCTTTTTAATGTGAGTTTTTGCCTTGGTGCCTACAGAAGACGGAATTGCAATGTTAAAAGGTGATTTCGCACTATATAAAAATTGTATCGTAAAAGTAATGACGTACAACCAAATCGATCTGGTAAGCAGGATATATGTGATATTTCCTGAAAATGGTAACTGTTCAGATGCTTCATACGACTACTTTTCATTGAAAAAAATGTTAATAGAAAAATACGGTAATCCGGCAGTTGAAGTTGAAGAAAATCAGGATGATGAACCAAATAACATTATTGAAGCATTTATTAACGCTATGAGATGTGAATATTACTCTACCTTTAAAACAGAAAAAGGAATTATACGATTGTCAATAGAACAAGATAAATCAGATTATTATGTATTGTTATCCTATTGTGATAAAATTAATGATGAGATTATAAAGGCAAAAGCTAAAGAGGACTTATAATAGGCCCATTTTGCATAAAATTGGGGCAAAATGTACAAATAGATCCGACAGAAAAGGGGACGGAGGAACTTTTTCACATTGAACTGGGCTCACTTCTTATCCATGAAAAATATCATCGCCATGCCTGAAACTTCCGGAATATTCTGCCCGCCCAGGCCTTACGGCCTGAGCTGTTAATGTCGCTCTTTCAGAAATAAAAAAGATTTGATAAAATCATGTTTTCCGATAAACACAGAAGATAGGGGTGACCGGCTGGGTTTGGGAAATTTTTTAAAACCTGAGCTTTAGAACTTTCAGGCTTTTCCCGGAGTGTTGGATACTGGCGTGAAAAAATAGGAGCGGACTTAAAATCCGCATCTTCCAGCCTCTATCTCTTTCGATAGATAGTACCACAAAAGGATATTCACTAAAATCGTGTTCCCACTCTGGAATATTGTTTACAATAATCTTCTAAAACGAACCGGTCTTTACATCGCCAGATCTCTTATAATTCGCGATGATTATTCCATTAGGGGATGCCTCGCAACGAGTCAAAGTAAAAGCTGCCGGAATCGTCCCTTCGCCAAAAAGCTTTTTCCCTTTACCAAGTGTAATCGGGAAAATCTTAAGCCATAATTCATCAATCAGATCGTGTTTCAGAAGTATTTGAATCAAGCTACTGCTCCCATGGACCTGAAGCTCGGGGCCATTACTTTCTTTAAGTTTAATAATTTCAGCAACTGCATCACCGCTGATCTGAATTGACTTTTCCCAATCCGGAGGAAGCGGCCGGTGTGTTACAACATATTTGGTAGCTTTGCTGATCGAACTGTCAGGAAATTTTGGCCAGTAATCGGCGAAAATATCATAAGTTTTTCTTCCAAGAAGGAGGTCAAACGAGTGTCCGATCTGTTTATCCATCGTACTGGATAAAAAATCATCCCAGTACCCGGCTGCCCAGCCTTCTAATGTGAAATTACCGGATGGATCCTCTCCGGGGCCTCCTGGAGCCTGCATTACGCCATCAAGAGAGATAAACGATAGAACAATAATCTTTCTCATGACTGTCTCCTCTTTTGAGGTGTGAATGAAAAACTTATCATTTTCCGTCTTATTTAAGTATTCGATTATCGGGTAAACAAATTGCAGCTTCTTAACAGGGGTTCATAAAATGTCGCCTGAATCAGGCGAATGAAACCAGATCCAGGACAATAATTATATGTCATTGCCCATGTCCATCATCTTCACTATGAATACTATGATCATGTCTATCATGGTCACTGTGCACTGGAACCGGTTTGGCGCTTTTTAATTCAAGCCTGTAAAAGAGATTCGCTCTAAATCTGTAAATCAATAAAAGCTTGACATGCTTTCTTTCTGCAGCGTTTTCTGGCGAAGAACAGGGCTTTTGGGGTTCTGCTGCTTATGCGCAGTATATTCATGAGAATAATATAAATTTACAGCAGGTGATAAATATTGACATGATCGGGTATGCACCTGGTGGTAACAGCGTTGTAATTGAGCAGGATGAGGGTAATGTGGTGGATACCAATGATCAACCATCTCAGGAATTTGCAGCTAAAATGGCTCGGATGGCCGCAGATTACACTGACCTGGAGGTATCATTCGGTCCGATCTATGAGACCGATTATATGCCCTTTGAAGCATTGGGATATGTGTGTGTGGGTGTCTATGAAGCAGAAGAAAATCCTGAATATCACTCCACCTACGATACTGCAGGGAGTTTGAATATGTCATCTATTGCAGAAGTAACTAAAATGATTCTGGCTACAGCTTGTCATGAGGCAATGAAATTGCCGGGAATCGACAAGCCCATCTGTCATAACTGGGGCAGGTCACATTTTAAGCACGGAAAAAGACGGTACGGTTATGGTACACTGAGACAGTACGGTTCTGTAAACTGGTGGCATTAAGAGAATTAATCGTAAATCGATAGATAAACTTATCAAAAACGGTGCAGTTCTCCTGTGAGTGAATAGGTTAAAAAAATTTACTTAATATTTCGCAGGGACTGCACACTTGCTGTTGTATAGAGCCTGAATGAACATATCTCGCCCTTTCAGGGCTTAGGAAGATAATTGATTCTTTTAGCCCGGGCCTTACAGCCTGGGCAATCAAATGTCGCTCTTTCAGAGCTAGTAAGAGCCCCAAAGGGGCGAAATATCCTAGCCCAGGCTGAAGGCCCGGGTCTCGAGGCGTAGGGTGGGTTCGGGTATGGATTTGGGTTCGTGTCGGGTCCGTGTCGGATCCAGATTCGGTTCGGGTTCATATTAGATCCGGATCCAGTTTCGGTTGAGATTGCGGAAGCACAGATTACCGTTCTCACGAGTAACCTGAAACTACCACAATCGACTCATTTTATCCACGCGTCTATTGAGGCTTCCAATGTGTTTCGAACAGTCCAATTAAGCGTATGTCGGTTCTTCTAAGTGTTTAGAACAGACAAATTACACGTATGTTAACCCGTCTAAGATTTAAGAACAGCCAAATTAAGCGCATATCGGTACTTTTTAATGTTTAGAACAGTCGAATTACACGTATATTGACACTTCTAAGATCTTAGAACAGCCAAATTACGCAATGTATTGCCCCCTTACGATTTCAGAACGGGCAAATTATACGCAGCATCGGTCCCCCTAAGATTTTAGAACATCGAATTTCAGCG
>JAAYPC010000064.1 GCA_012519985.1 Fibrobacter sp. | reverse complement strand
TTATCGTGAACACAATAAAAAAGAAAAAAGAACCTTTTTTGCTTTTTATTGATGAATATCACGATAACCCTTTAAAATCAGGTACAAAATTGTATCACACGAATATTAAATGTACACTGGAGAAATTACTGGTTGTAAATTTATAAATACCTGTTTTTTAAGAGATAATCAGAGTGAATTCCTGTCGGAAAAAAAATGAAATCTTGAAAATGAATTTTAGATAATAAACAATGAAATCAGCCTGCCACGACCACAGTCGATAAAATCTGCATATTTGTTTCTGTGAAAGGCCGGTAATGGAATTATGTCAACACCACTGATGTTTGGGATATCTACGCGAGAGAGTTTTTTTCAGTTCGGGGTAGTGATTTTTCCAGAAACCCTCCAGATCATCAGTTATCTGTACCGGACGCATGTTAGGAGCCAAAATCTCCAGAATTACTGCCACTCGTTTATCGGCTATTCTGGGAGTGGTTTTAAAATCAAATAATTCCTGAATACGGGCCCTGATAACCGGTTTCTTACCAGCTCTGTAAGTAACAGGCAGCTTTTTCCCAGCCGGATTTATTATATGAGAGGGAGCCAGAGATTCGATCATTCTTTGCTGATCATAAGAAAGCAGTCCTTTGATAATACCGATAACCGATTTATCCTTCACTGCATCATATCTGCATTGACCTTTACAGAGTTCATACACAATCAACATTTTCTCATCATCACCAAAAACCGGAAGAGCCTTTTCCGGAAATGTTTCTGAGAGCCATTGCAACCGGTTCATATATTCCACCGCTTCAGAGTTCCATCCATTTAGCGGCATCTTTTTATCGATTATTATTCTTGCAAGTACCTCACCGGCTTTCTCAGGATCTGGATTCACCTCAACCGATTCTTCAATTACAACGCCACAACAGCTCGAACGCCTTATCGATTCCACTGCTCTGCCGGTACTATTCCATACAAGTTCATCAGAGGATATGAACTTCTCTGCAAAGTAATCAGTAAGCCACTGCTTTTCTATGGTACAAGCTAAAGAAAGCATGGTTCTGGGAGTAGTCTGCTGTTTTGATTTTAATTCACTGATAGTAGTAGCGACTATAAATTCTGCATTCCTGGCTGCACTTCTTTTATCAAGTTCACCTCGTCTGCCTGATGCAAGATCACACTGAAGAGTTCCCCGATCACGTCTCCGTGCTAGCCTGTCACTGTAGGCTATTAAAATCGCCTGAGATAAAAGAAGCGGATCATTGAATTCACCGCAGGAATTCAAACCCATTCTCCTGCACACCTGAAGAAAATAAGATTGTGTCCTTAATATTTGATGTAAAGATGTTAGATTAACATTTAGCTTTCTGCACAGGTCTTTATTAAAATTACCTTTTGTAATCCTGTCGATTATTAATCTGATTAATTCGAAATCCGATCCAGCACTCTGTTTAATTAATTCTTGAGGAAATTCAACAGAACCAGAGAACAAAGGACGTTCGGTCAAAACAGCAGCAGCTAAAGCACCCTGTTCCAGGATTCCTCTCTTGTGTGCTTCCAGTAAGAGTCTGGCAAGCCTTGGATGCATCGGAAGTTCGGCGATCAGTTTACCTTCAGCAGTGAGGTTTTCACCCGGAGTCAATGCTCCAGTACTTTGAAGAAATTCCATGGCTGTTTTTATAGAGTTGGCCTCTGGTGCTTCAAACCAGCAGAACTTCCCGATATCTTTGTATCCCAGCAACTTCAACTGTAATATCGCCTCACAAAGATCAACCCGGGCTATCTCTGGCTGGGTACTCTGTGCCCTTCCTCTGTGATCAGCCACACTCCAGAGTCTTATGCAATTCCCCGGTGCTTCCCTGCCTGCCCTGCCAGCCCGCTGATCTGCAGAATCGATACTGATTTTTTCCACATATAATGTGTTAAATCCTCTTCCATTATCGTATCTGTTGACTCTGGCAAGCCCGCTGTCGATTACATGTCTTACACCCGGGATTGTAAGCGAGGTTTCTGCAATATTGGTTGATACAATAACTTTCCTTTTTGTTGCCCCTTTCATAACCAACTGTTGCATCTCTGAGGACATATTTCCATAAAGAGATAAAATCTCAAGCGGTTCTCCGATTTTTTTTTCCCGCAGCAGTTGTACCGTTTTGTTAATCTCGTAAACTCCAGGCATAAATATCAGCAGATCACCTGGAATTCCCTGCCCTATCAGATAACGAATCGCTTCCACAGCAGCTATCCAGGGACTTTCCCTGGCGACTTCAGAATAGTATCGAATTGAAACCGGAAATGTCCTCCCCTCAGAGACAATTAATTGAGCTCCCTCAAGATATTGAACCAAAGGGCTACTCGAAAGTGTAGCTGACATTACAATCAGCTTCAGATCGGCTCTGAATTTCATTTGAAGATCGCGGATCAATGCAAGTCCAAGATCAACCGTCAGGCTCCGCTCATGGAATTCATCAAAAATTACTGCAGAAATGGTTTTAAGGCTTTTATCAGAAAAAAGAAGGGGTGGTAAAATACCTTCAGTAATGTAGCGGATACGGGTACAATCTGAAAAGCTGGATTCAAACCTGGTTTGAAACCCGACCTCCTGCCCCAGTATACTTCCCCGCTCTTCAGCAACACGGGTTGCAAGCATGCGGGCAGCCAGTCTTCGGGGCTGCAGCACCAGAATCTGTCCATCAAACAGATGACTATCCAGTAACATCTGTGGAATCTGGGTGGATTTGCCGGATCCTGTGGGCGCCTGTATTATCAGGCGGTTATTTTTGGCCAGCGTATCGATTATTTTTTGACGAACATCTATAATTGGTAATTGTAATGTCATGAAGATACCTTAAATAATACCCAGAGTTGAACCTTTTTCGCATCAGATTCTCAACTCTGGGGAAATTTCCATGATTGCAATTTAATAATGACTCTAATATGATAAAATTCGAAAGTTAAAATATAATAAGAAGGAAATTACAAATAACGGGCAGAGTAACCAATAAACTCCCAATACTCTGCCCTTTCAATTCCACTTTAAATCAAGCTCTATTAATCAATAGTTGCATCCCGTTTCATAGTGCTGATCAGTTCATCATTGAAACCAGGCACATTTTTTACATCATCCCAATTTTTGTAGGGACGATGCTCCAAAATGTATTGAGCTCTGGTATGCCCCAGACCTGTAACTTTTTGCAAATCATTAATATCGGCTGTGTTAAGGTTGATTTTCTCTTCTTTGGCCATGATTCCCTCCAGACAGAAGTAGCTGATTAATTTCAATAATATTGAATAAGCATAATTTTTGATCCCAGACCAGTAGACTATGCTTTATACTATATATAATATGAATTGTTGCAGTTTTTATAGATGCAATCAGTTTAATTTAGGAGCAAATTGATTCAGAGCGGATGTCCGGCTTGCATCAATTTGCGCACTGACTTCTTTTTTTTTGTATATTATTGCAGAATCGTTAATTAAAAAGATTGTGGAGCTTGAGCATGAATCTGTTTTCCCCTATTTATGCGATTAATTTCATACTGATTGCATTTATCTCCAACCTCTTTGCTCAATCTTCACTGGCTATCCTGCCCTTCAACTCCAGCGGCATCAGTACCGAAGAAGCCCGTCAGATAAGCGAAAAATTCAGGGCTGAATTTACCGATTTGCGTAAATACAACGTATTGGACCGCCAGACTATGGAAACGCTTCTTGCAGATCAGGGCTTCGATTTAAATGATCCCTGCAGAAATAACTATTGCGCTCTCACACTCGGTCAGCTCCTGTCGGTGGATAATGTAATCCTGGGAAATATCGGAAAAATCGATAAGACCTTTGCAATTGATATAAAGATTATCGATATCAGCAGTGGCTCTGTCTTAAAAGACATTTCCACACGACACACCGTAAAACCGGTAGCATTATTCAAGAAAATCATCCCTGAACTGGTCAGGGAGCTTGTCAGCACCACCAGCACCTCCTCGATTCAGGTGTATAAAAAAAAAGGAAGAGCTATCATTCCTGTCACAATTATCACTCTTGGATCTGCAGCATTAGCTGTACCAGTGTATTTTTTGTGTAAAGAACTGACCAGAAACGAACCAGAAACCAGGGAACTTAAAGTACAATGGTAAAGGTACTTTCATATCTGCTGTGTTCTATAGGGTTGACACTTTTATGCCTCTGTACGACCCAACCCAATAATACTTCCCAAATGATGCAACCCATCAAACCCGTTGTGCTCTGGAAGACTGCCGGGGATTATCCGGGACCAGAAGAAGTTGACAGTATGCGATTAACGGTTTTTTCTTCTGACGGAAAATTTACAGATACAATTCAGGAAATTTTTCATTTTGATAATCATCAGGCAATTATAAGTGTCCCGGCAGGTTCAAGGTTTACCTTAAAGGTAGAAGGTCTCAATGCAGAAGGTGAGGTTATCTATAAAGGAACTGTTCAGGTTGACGATGCATCGGATCAGGATATCACAATCATACTATATGCAACTCATGTCACTCCCAGAAAACCCTCAAACTTCTCTGGAGTCGCACTTTCCTCCTGCAATTTCTATCTTAGCTGGAAAGATCGTTCCAATAACGAGACCGGTTTCATCATTCAATACAAAAACAATGATGAATTCATAACTCTGGACACCATTATAGATCAAACTGTATATCTGCATTCATCCGTAAACTATGCCGATTATCAAACCTACCGGATTTTTGCATTCAACAGTGCCGGAACTTCTGATACAATAACCCAGTCTATCCAATCGCCCTCAATAAGCGGTATAAACAGGGCACCACAGTTCCTGCAAAGTTCCGATCAGATCTCTGAAACGATTTATCCGGATCAGACAAAAAAAATCATACTTACGGCATTTGATCCTGATTGTGATGATTTTTCTATAACTGTAAACCCTGTGCTCAGTCTTTCAGAAGATACGATTTTCTGGACTCCCACCACTTCTGATATCGGAGAAAATCGGCTATGGGCTGCTGTAACCGATGCTTTCGAGGCATCTGATACACTTTTCTGGACTTGGAATGTCAAAGACACGGTTCGCCCGGTAATTGAGCTTGAACCCGACACAATGTATCTGGCAATAGGTGATCGTTATGTGGAAACTGGAGTAACTGCAATCGACAATATTGATGGTGACATTTCTGATAAAGTCGAAGTTAACGAAACAGTAAATACATCTATCGGTGGAACCTACCTGCTCACATATTCGGTTTCTGACCGTTTTGGAAATGAAGCTGAAAGAAAAACCCGTGTAGTATATGTTCTGCCAGGTTCTTTCCCTGATAGAACGCCACCCGTGATTTTCCTTGTTGGCGGAAATACCATTACTGTCAAACTGGGAGAAGAGTATACCGATCCAGGTTTCTATGCTCTTGATAACAGAGAAGACAGCACCAGCATCACCAATAAAATAGAGGTGTCCGGTAAAGTTGATACCCGATATTCTGGAATCTATCAGATTGTTTATCGAGTAGAAGACAGCTCCGGAAACGAAGCCCAAAAGATAAGATATGTAGAAGTCATTGAGGAGTCCAGGGACAAAGAATCAGATTAAAACTGAACCGGTAAAGCTTACTATACGCAAATCGAATCTGGTTTCTGCTTCCAATTAACTGTTAACCGCAATTGATTCATAAATCTGCTGCATAAATGGGTCACTTCTTAAACAACTTACCTTATACTGACCCTCTCTGACCTTACCTTCCTGAAGCAGCCTGGATTTGATTACTTCGTAGGAATTTGGTGCCAGTTCCACTAAAACCGGCGGTCGAAGGCGGTTTGAACCCCGCTTGGCAGAATATTCCGGATTTACATATTTCAAATGTTCATCAATAGCACTGACGAATGCGGATTTTTGTGCGGCCGGTGTCTGTTCACCAAACTCAATGAAAAGTTTGTATGCGTAGTTTTTGACATCACAGAACATGGTATAAAATTCGACTTTTACGTTTCTAGCCCTCGAAGCAGCATCTACAGCCTTTATAATATGTATTTCCGAAAGCTTTTCCCCGGTTAGACTGGTTATTCCTTCCCCTTTTTGTACAAATTCAAAGAGTGGAAACTGATTGTAAAAACCAGTAACCCGAATAATGTCATTGATATTATACCTGAAAAGACCACTTCCATTGGTAATGAGGATGTAATAACTCTTCCCAATTTCAAGATCCTTCACACCTAAGACATCCGGCATCTCCTGATTAATCTTTTCTTCCTCTATAAATTCAAAGTAGTAAACATGAGACATCAGAATTGAATAATCCCATTCATTGCCCAAGACCAGTCCGGCTCTGGCCTCACTTGCCTGATATCCGAACTCCCGCAACACTGTGGTTTCAGGAAACAAATTATCGAGTTTGGGAAGTATCAATTTACAATTACCCTGCTTCCAGGTATTTATGCAAACCAGATCCGGCCAGTAATGCTTCGGTTTTAATTGATTCCCGTGTACCTTTAGCAGCTCCTCAAGAAATCTGGCTCTTTGTTTATCAGGTTTGATATGATTCATCACCTGCTCACGGGAGGACGGATCGATCTCTGCCAGCACATCAGCTCTTATAGTGCCGTCAAAAATATCTTTTATCAGATCGGCAATGTTCTCGTTGACAGTACGATGGAATTGAATTAAAGTTGATGGATTTACAGTGATAATGTATGAAATGGAGGTTCCCAACCCAAAACGCAACATGGCATAATATTTTTTCTGATAATCATTGATACAGATTACCGGGTAAGGAGTGGCATATAAATCTTTTAGAACCGCAGGAATATTCCTGTAAACTACTCCCGAAATAGAACCAAAAGGAGTACCATCCTCCACATATCCCTCAACCGCAGGCCCCACAGCAGAGAGGTTTTGACCATGAAATAATCTGGGATTGTCTTTCAAACAGGAGTAAAACCATAACCTGCTGATATTACTGTATGCTTTATCGAAGTAGTTTTTGGAGACCGGTATTAATTTAGGTTTCTCTGTAGTACCACTGGTAGTGTTAAAAAATATTGCTTTGCCCGGAAAGAGTACATCCTTCTCTCCCTTGCACATACGATCGATGTAACATCGATGTCCCTCAAAATCCCTTATCGGAACAGCTTTTTGGAAATCATCAGCAGATTTGATAGCTGCAAAATTGTGCTCTTTTCCAAATGATGTATCCCTGCAATCTTCGATTATGCTTTTTAAGATTCTGTTCTGAGCTCCAACACAATCACGACTCGCCTTATCCAGGGCTCGCAACTGCGGTAATCCGGTAAGCGTAAGTGCGATTTTTTTAACAAGAGGATTTCGGATTCCAATATGCATAAAATTAATTTAGTTTACTGTAAGCCTTAAGGAAAGGATTAATACCTGATACAACAGCAAATATACTCTGTAATACTGATACAGAGTAGCTTTTTCTGCTTTTATCCCGAAATGACCGTTCACAAAACAAAGAAGAATTCTTTCTGCAACTCTGCTAAATCCTGCTTAAAAGATTCATCTGCAGCATATTTTTCTTTTTTTTCTGATATGTACCTTTTAAAGGTGTCATACTTCTTATTTCCCTTGAACAAGGGTTCTATTGATCGAATGGTCTGATAAACCAGATCTTGTTTACCTGCAATATTATAGATGATGCAAAGACCTATGTAAGCATCAATATTTCCTTCATTAATGATAAGAATACTCTTCTCAAACTCATGAAGCGCATCCATTAACCTGTTGCTTTTTAAAAAAATCTTTCCAGCCATGTTTTTGATTTCCTGTCGAGCAGGAAAAGCCGCCAGTCCCTGAGTTATCACCTGCTCAGCGAGAGTCATGTTTCCTGATTCCGCTAAAATGCGAGTCATACGCAAAAATGATTTAATCTTTGCCGCACGAAAATCTACCCCTACCTGCCCTGGCTGAGGCTGCATATCAATAACTCTTCCAAGACATTGCAATGCTCCATTTTTATCATCAACCATCTCCAGAGCAACTGCCCGGTTATAGTACACATCCAGACGCCAGGGAGACAGCTTAAGAGCACCATTAAAAAGATCTGCAGCTTTTTGAAACTCCTGCTTGTTCAGGTGAATAGTGCCCAGACCACAATATGCCTGCGAAACAATGGCTGGAACTGTTTCTGCACATTTTGGAATCTTCAGCAGTTTATTATACCAGATGAGGGCAGATTCATGATCCTCAATCAGTAAAAACGAATCCGCAATCTCCAACAGCATTACCGGATCACCACCAGATGATTCGTATTCCTTTAAAAGCATCTCCACATTGCGGGAAGCTTTCTGTTTTAAAACAACAGGATCAGCATAACCATGATGTTCAATTACTACATTGGTATTTTGCAGTTTCATTCCCAATCGCAAAGCACTGGGCATCATCTGTTCATGGATCGAGCGTTCAAAAAAGATATCAGCACGGTTTGGAAACATCCTGGCCTGCATAAACTCTGTACCAGTATTGCATGGACGCTCATTTCTGATTAACATGGCAAATACACATTCCGGAGTCCGCTTTTTCAGCTCCTTTAAACCTGGAATTGACTCCTGAGGAACAACATCATCTGCATCCAACCATAAAATCCATTGACCGGATGCATGCTGGAGGGAGATATTTCTGGCTTGGGCAAAATCATTCTGCCATTTAGTCTCTATCACGACTGCACCAAAACTTTTTGCAATATCTACCGTAGAATCGCTGCTGCCGGTATCTACAACCACTATTTCATCAGCAGCTTCTCTTACACTTTGCAGACACCGCCCCAGCAAGGCACTCTCATTCTTAACTATCATGCAGATTGATAAAGTGCCGGGTGTACGACATCGATTATTGGTTGATCTATTCACTTCTGTTTTTGTCCTTCCCTATGTCCGAATATCTAACAGGCTATTTTGACAAATCCTGCTGTTTGAGTCAACTGACAAGCCCGCAGGACCGGCCTGTCTTGAAGACTGCCCATTCCGCAAATGGCAGAACCAGATGCACCTTTCTCTAAATTACCAATCTGCAGCACAACCATTCGGCTCGTGTCCTTTTGCAAAGAAGATCCTTTTAGAGTGAACAAGGAAGCTTCTTTGAAAAGCAAATAATGGCAAATTAAGCAAAACCAGAATCAGATAATATCACTTAAACCAGCTTTATTCAATCTTGTAACTTCAAATCCATGTCGCCTTATCGAAGGGTATATTTCAGATTACAGAATCGTGTGTCTGTAATAGTTGCAGTGGTCCGGATGCGGCAAACGGAACCAGAGTGTTTCTCATCCTATAATCATCTGATTTTGGTAGTAAATATATATTGATCTTTACACTACTTTAACATACCATTACTCTTGACCCAGGAAGTAAAAAGAACCTATTTTGAACTTGTTTTATATGATTTTTCAGAATCATTTTCTATGTTTTGTCTATCAGCTATCGGAATCCGGCAAAATGTCCTTTTTCTGCAGTTTAATTTTCTGCCAGTTTTTTTTTCCGCCGGAGAATTTAAAAATTCCAGCCCAGATCACACATGATGAAAAGTAAATTAAGATTAATTTTAAAATTGCTACAAAATCATAACAGGAAACGTTTTTTTAAGAGTGGAGGAGTGAATGGGAAACCTGATGTACATCGTTCCGATTGCTGGAATAGTTGCCTTAATTTCAGCATACTTTTTCTACAATTCCATGATGCGGTCCGAAAAAGGAAACGCAAGAATGGAAGAGATCGCCAGCTATGTCAGAGAGGGAGCTTACGCTTATCTTTATAGACAATACAAGGTGGTGTTAATAGTTTTTTTGGTCCTGTGTATAATTTTCACCATTCTGGCTTTTATGGGAATCCAGAACCCTTTTGTCCCGATCGCTTTTCTGACCGGTGGATTTTTCTCCGGCCTGTGTGGATTCCTGGGAATGAAAACCGCAACCAATGCCTCAAGCAGAACAGCTCAGGGAGCCTCACACTCTCTTAACAAAGGATTAAAAGTCGCCTTTCGCTCAGGCGCGGTTATGGGCCTTGTTGTTGTAGGATTCGGCCTGCTGGATATAGCTTTCTGGTATCTTTTTCTGGATCTGGTTATCTATACACCCGAAAATATGGCAAAGGGTCTGAAATTTCTGGGATTGGTTCTGGTCGAACCTGGTATCGACAACTATGAAAAATATATCTCAATAACCACTACCATGCTTACTTTCGGTATGGGTGCCTCAACTCAGGCACTCTTTGCCAGAGTCGGTGGTGGAATCTACACCAAAGCAGCGGATGTAGGCGCAGATCTGGTAGGAAAAGTAGAGGCTGGAATTCCTGAAGATGACCCCAGAAATCCTGCTACCATCGCAGATAACGTGGGAGACAATGTTGGTGATGTCGCAGGAATGGGAGCAGATCTCTATGAATCATACTGCGGATCAATTCTGGCAACCGCAGCTTTAGGAGCAGCCCTCCCACTAAGTGGCACTTTCAGTGGTGTTAAAGCAGTTACCGCTCCAATGATCATCGCTGCTCTGGGGGTATTTTTCTCGATTGCCGGTATATTTGCGGTAAGGACCAAAGAAGATGCCAGCATGAAAAATCTCCTCTCTTCGCTTAATCTGGGAGTATGGGGTTCATCGATTCTTATCCTTATTACTCTTGCGATTATGGCTTTTGTCAGCTACATTCCATGGGGAATATTTGGAGCAGTTGTAACCGGTCTGGTTTCAGGGTTAATAATCGGAAAAGCGACTGAATACTATACTTCAGACGAATACAATCCCACCCGATCCATTGCCGAACAAACCAAAATGGGATACGCCACAACCATCATCGAGGGTCTGGCTGTAGGAATGTATTCTTCTGCTGTTCCGGTTGTGACCATAGTGTTTGGAATCATTCTGGCTTTTGCCTTCTCCGGCGGTTTCTCTTCAATCAATTTGGGGCTTTATGGAATCGGTTTTGCAGCAGTGGGCATGCTTTCCACTCTGGGAATAACTCTGGCAACCGATGCTTATGGTCCTATTGCAGATAACGCTGGTGGAAACGCTGAAATGAGCGAATTGGATCCACAGGTCCGTCAGCGAACCGATGCCCTGGACATGCTTGGAAACACCACAGCCGCAACAGGCAAAGGCTTTGCAATCGGTTCTGCTGCACTCACCGCTATGGCCCTTTTGTCTGCTTACATGGAAGAGATAAGGATATGGCTCCTGAAAATAGCCCAGAGGTCTGCTGATGGTTT
>JAAYPC010000063.1 GCA_012519985.1 Fibrobacter sp. | reverse complement strand
GATCAAAATCGATGCGAAGAGGGGGACTCGAACCCCCACAGGTTGCCCCACCAGATCCTAAGTCTGGCGCGTCTACCAGTTCCGCCATCCTCGCCAATTTATGCGGTAAATCTTTGCAAAATAACTAATTTTCAACGCAAATCCAACTCGTAAAATCCTAATCAGATAAATAATTTTCAGTTTCAAACAAATTCATGTATAATAATCCCCGATAGAATTTAGATTATGGCAGATCTAATACTTTTCAGGAAAATAAATGCCATGAACCAAAACACACCAAAAATACCTCTTCACGATCCCAGAGCACACCTCCGGATCAACAAACTCCAGGCTTGTCCAAACTGTTTCAGGCCGAAAAACAATTGTATTTGTGAGAAGGTTATCTCTTTTCCCAACAGAGTAAAAATCATCATTTTACAACATCCACAGGAGCAATATAAACTGCTGAATTCCGCCCGATTGGCTCATTTGGCCCTTAAAAACAGCAAAATCAGAGTAGGACTCTCATGGCCCAATCTTAAAGCGGTTGCTGGAAATGATCAAATACCCTCTAACTGGGCAATTCTCTATCTGAACTCTTCAAAAAGCAGCAAACCATGCCAAATAATCGATCGCAACAAAAAAGAGATCCTGGACTGCTCTTTTATTAAAGGAATTATTGCCCTGGATGGTTCATGGAAACAGGCAAAATCTCTCTGGTGGAGAAATCCATGGTTTCTCAGGCTCAACCGGATATCTCTTAATCCTGATCACCCATCCCTGCGTGGTCAAACCAGGTCTGAGGCATTGTCTACAGTGGAAGCTATAGCTATGGCGCTTGACTGCATAGGAGAGAAAAAGGAGATATCAGAATCTTTACGCGCCCAGTACGCACAGCTTGTTGTCAGTACAGAGATGACCCCTTGAACAGAAAATCAGTGTTTCATTGCACCAATGCTTATATTTATTGCGTAAACATTTAAAAAAGGCATCTGAACAGAGCTAAACATTACTTAAGCACTTGCATTAACTTCGTTGTCATGAATATCTATTTTAAAGGTCCCTCAGAAACCAATACTTTTGCCATTACCTTCGATGATGGGCCCCATTGCAACAATACTCCCAGGCTGTTAAAACTGCTAAGTGACTTTAACACAAAAGCTACTTTCTTTATGACTGGAAACAATGCTTCCAAAAATAAGGCTCTGGTAAGAGATGTCTCACAACAGGGGCACCTGATTGGGAATCATTCTCTAAATCATCTGAAAAAAATCTCTTTATCTCCTCAGGAACTCATGCATGAAATCAAAACAGCAAAAGATATTCTTGAGGATATCATCTCAAAACCGGTTACCCTGTACAGGCCCCCTTATGGTTTCATCTCACCTTTTCTGTTTTCTGTGTGCCAAAAATTGGACCTCAGGATTATTCTGTGGAGTCTGCAGACTCATGACTATTGCAGGGAAAATTATCAGATTATCATAAAAAGAACGATGAAAAAAATCAAGGCCGGGTCAATAATTCTTTTTCATGAAGGCCATTTCAATGATGTTTCTCTTGATTACTCAAACACCATCGAAACTGTCAGATTCATTCTCGACAAGAGTTTATCAATGAAAATCAGGCCTGCCACCGTTAACCAGGTCCTGGAATTCAAGGATTGATCGGATGGAAATCACAACATATCTGCTTATAGCAACCGGAGCTTTCTACTTCATCTCTGTTTTATATCTTTTTGCTGGTTTATTCCGACTTAACCATAAAAAAAACGATAAAATCCATTTCTGCTCTGTTATAGTTGCGGTTCACAATGAAGAGAGTAATCTGGAGAAGTGCCTTAATTCCCTTGTTAACCAGAATTATCCCGCCGATAGTTTTGAAGTGATAATTGCTGATGATCGTTCTGTCGATTCTACACCGCAGATAATTAACCGGTATTGTCAGAAATATCCCAACTTCAAATCTGTATCTGTGAGGCCCGATGAGCATGCAATACCCAAAAAAACCGCTCTTCTCAAGGCTTTGGATAATGCCAGAGGAGAAATTATCCTGAGTACTGATGGAGATTGTGAACAGCCACAGGGATGGATCCGGCAGATGAATGCCTGTTTTACAGACGAAGTGGGGATGGTTATAGGGCATGTCGGGTATTTCAAACCACAAAATCTGTGGCAGGGAATAGATGCTCTGGACTATCTTACTCACCGGGCTCTGGGTGCGGCTTTTATCGGAGTGAAATCTGTTTACACCTGCACTGCTGCAAATATGGCTTATCGCAAAGTAATATTTGACCAAAACCGGGATGGCTTCAAAAAACTGAAAATCCGGCCAGCAGAAGACAATTACTTCCTTCATTGTACAAAAAACTCAGGTTACAAAATCGCAGTGGCTACTGATTCCGAATCGATTATTCAGACCCGTGGTGCAATCAGTTTCTCTCATTTCATGAATCAAAGATTCCGTTGGGCGGCTTACGGTGGAAACATTACTACTCTGGGAGTAAAACTGTTTTTCATTCCGGCACTGCTTTTTTATCTGTCCATCTGGATTGCACTTTTATCCGCTTTCTTTTCACCCGCAATACTGCCGGTGTTACTCTGGGTGATTGCCGGAAAAATGTTTTCCGACTTTCTGCTTATAGCCAGATATACTTTCCTTTATAAAATACAGTATATGATCAGGTATTTCCTGCCCTTGTCTCTTATCCACCCGATACTGGCTCTGGTGGTTGCGCTTAAAGGTAATTTGTTTTCTTTTACCTGGAAAAACCGGCGTTATACAAAAGAACACGAAATCAGACACAGTATTTCCCTATGAAAAAAATTCATCTTTTCTTTTGTGTTTTCCTTTCTATTCTTAAATTGACCAGTGCTCAAGCATATCAGTGGGACCAGGCGGTTTATTCAATTCTTGATCTGGTCATGAAACAGGAATACGACAGCGCCTATAAAATCTGCAATCTGAGGATTACAGCCGATTCTATGGACATAGATTCCCGTTATCTGAAACTGGTTACTTTGCAGTCACAGTTAGCAGATTATGAATCATATTCTCTTGATGGCCTAAGATGTATTGCCATGGCCGAAAGCCTGATAACATTTCTGGACAATGCAATGTCAATAAGAAGCTCTCCTGAAGAGAAAGAGAAAGCCGATTTTTTAAAAGGAAATATTTACGGTGTACTCGGTATAGTCAAAGCCAAGAGAGGAAGTATTCTGTCCAGTATTAGAGATGCCCGGCTTTCCTATGAACATTTTAAAAGGCTAAAACAATCCCCATCCTTTTTGCCGGATGTTTTATATGGTCTGGGGCTCTTTGATTATTACATCGGAGACAATCTGAAATGGATTCCAGGTGTAGGCAAACGGGCTCGCTCAGGATTGGAAATGCTGTATACTGCATCCAAATCCGACTCCCCTTTCCGCTATGGAGCTAAAAATTCCCTGGTCTGGGTGCTCATGGAAAGGGGGGAATTTCGTGAGGCCGATTCGATTGCTTCTGAAGTTCTGGAGAAGTATCCGGGAAGCACATTGTTTTTGCAGGTTAAATCCAGAGCTGCTTTTGGTAACAGGCAATACCAGCATGCAATTGAACTGGCTGAACAGCTTATCAGTTTATCCCTAAAAAGAAAAGTGATAAACTGGTGTGATGTATTATCCGGTTATCAATTGATTGCTTCCTGCCATATAAAACTGGGGAATAAAAAGAAAGCACAGGAAATTGCATCTGAAGGCCTGGCTTATGAACTCTCCGACGATACGCTTCGAATCGAGTGGGTTCAAAAACACCGGAATTCATTGATGTCCATAAAATAAGCTGACAAGACCTTTATTTACAGATTATTATTTTTTGTTGATGCCACATTTCTCGAAGGCACGATTCCAAAACAAAAGCAGTAAAGCGCAAGATAATAAAGTATCAGAATGACAAGCAGTGATCCCTGCACCGGGCGAACAAATTTGTCATAAGCTATCAGCGAATCACTGAGAACGAAGAAAACTGCTCCTGTATACACCAGAGATCCTTTATGGTTAATGTTAAAGGCGGAAACAAATGCCATTGCAGAAATCATCATCAGATAAATGAGAACCGGAATGAAAAAATCATTTGAACCTGGCAATGTTATAAAACCGATAATAATGCTGAACACTACAATCGCTGATGCCTTTATCATACCTGGTTTGCTTTTTCCTGCATAAGGAATATTATAAAGCAATAGTAATATGTTAGCGACCATAAAAGATGCCAAAGCAAACGTGAAGAATCTGGTTCTGCTCAAGCCTAAAAAAAGATCACCTGCGCCCATGAAAAAAAAGATGAGGATCGGAAGAAATTTCTTCTTTGGGTTGCCATAAAAAAAAACGGTAATAATGGCAATTATTGCCGGAGTGATTTTCAAAGTGACAAAAACCGGGTGAGGAAGAACAGAAAGAAATAACAGGAAAAAAGCTGCTACAGATATAAAACTATACTGCAAAAAACGATAAAATTTCTGACCATTCATTTTCACATTTCCCTTTTCAAGCGGGATGTCGCTTGATCTACAGGATTGATATAATTATTACAGGATGAAGTCGCAATTTTAAATATATATATTAGTTTTAGACTGGTGACAAGAAAAGAGGTGCAGTTTTGTAGCTTGCAGGAAAATTCGAAATTCGAAACAGAAGCGGGATTTTTTTGAAATTTATGATTTGGAATTTCCTGTTGTGATTTGATTATGATTTGATGCTTACAGCTTTGGGATTCGGTAACTGCCGGAAATTGCTGAGCAGTTACAAAAAAATAAAAAACCTCGCCAGGAGCTCCCTCATTCTTGAACCCTATTTATAAAAACAGTGGTTGTTCCCTTGAGTAGTTCGTTAATCCGCTAGCTTTGAACGGCGTGCACTAGCTATTCAAAGAAGAATTCCCATTGAAATGGTGTTAGTCAAGAATTGGTATGCCCTGACGAGGCAAATTATTTTTACTTACTATTTTAAAGAAGTTATAATTAACGATGATATCGTTCTTTTATTGAAATATACAATAAAAATAAAAAAAAATCTTTAAAAGACTGCAACGCAATCTGGAGCATTCATGGGCAGCTTTATAGTAGAAGGCAAAATTAGATTAAGTGGAAGTATTCAGGTCTCCGGGAATAAAAACGAGGCACTACCCTTAATTGCAGCTTCATTATTATGTTCAGGGCCGGTTCAGCTTAGTAATGTCCCGGAAATTGGTGATGTGAACAATATGCTGGAGATAGCTTCAACTCTGGGAGCAACTTTGTCTCCATTAAAAGATGGAAAAGTTACCATTGATGGTACTAATCTTAAGAGTTCGATTCTTCCACTGGAGCTCTCCAATACCATTCGTGCATCGATTCTCTTCGCCTCATCGTTACTTGTTCGCACAGGCAGGGCGGTGATATGTCAGCCCGGAGGAGATCATATAGGCAGAAGACGTTTAGATACACATTTCCTGGTTTTCAAAGCATTGGGTGCAGAACTTCAGGTCACCAGAAAAATCACCTCCGATATCACCCAGGAAACCAATTATATACTGGAGGCTCCCAAGGGGCTCAGAGGTGCAGATATTTATCTGGATGAGGCATCAGTCACCGCTACCGAGAATGCTATTATCGCTGCAGCGGGAGCAAAAGGAACTACTGTAATAACAAATGCTGCCTCTGAACCACACGTGCAAGGACTTTGTCGTTTCATTGAAAAACTGGGGGTGACCATAGAAGGGATTGGGTCAAACGTTTTAACAATACATGGAAAGGACAGCTTCTTTGCCGCAAACCATGAGATCGGAGCCGATTACATCGAGGCGGGATCTTTCATAGGCCTTGCAGCAGCTACTTGTTCCAAGCTTACCATAACCGGCGTGGATCCATCTGTTATGCGTATGATTATTTTCCAGTTTGAAAGGATAGGAGTATTTGCTCAGCTTAATCGGGAGCAAAGAAGTATCTATGTTGATGATCATCAACCACTTAAAATCCGTAAAGACCTGGGAGGTATAATTCCGGTAATAGATGACAGCCCTTGGCCGGGTTTCCCTACCGATCTTATGTCGATACTCCTGGTTACTGCCACTCAATCAGAAGGGACCTGCCTTATTCATGAAAAGATGTTTGAGTCCAGACTGTTTTTTGTAGACAAATTGATCAATATGGGTGCTCAGATCGTTCTTTGTGATCCACACCGGGCGGTTATCGTTGGGCCATCACCTCTTTATGGGTCCTCAATCAGCTCACCTGATATTCGGGCGGGAATGGCACTTCTCATTGCTGCATGTGCAGCAGAGGGAAAAAGCATTATAAATAATATTGAACAGATCGACAGGGGATATCAGAACATTGAGCAACGTCTCTCTGCACTGGGTGCCTCAATTAAACGTATACATGATTGCAGCAAATAACGGTATCCTGATGAAATGTTCTCACCTTGCAGTGCTCCTGGGACTGATGTTTATATCGTGTTCTTCACATCTGAAAAGTTTTTATCCGGGCAATTATTACTCCGAAGATAACATATATCACAATAAAATTTTAAAATTCATTATTACATTTGACAGCAACTGGCAGTTGTGGACCGAGCCTGCAACCATGAACCGTGATAGCAGAAAATTTGCCCGTCAACTTCACAAATCCGGGATTGAACTGCTCTTTATAGGTGCATCTACCGAAAAATATCTGGGTACGCGGGCAATTGCCTCCAACCTAAACGAACCTGCAAGGGAATACGCAGAATATATCCGCAGACTCAATCTTACAGATGTAGAAAATGACCAGGGACTTCTTGATATTACAAATGGCCGCATAGAAATGGTCAGGTGGACATATGAAAAACATGGTTTCAGCTTTATTGAGTATTTCTTTAATAGCGGAACCTTTGACATACGCATTGCTTTCTGGACCAGAAAAGAGTTTTTCAATAATTTTCTGCCGGTATTTGAGTCTATCATGGGCTCACTCATACTGACCGATATATATTAAAACAAAGAATTTTGTGGCTGTTATTGGAGAGAGAAAATGGAGAGTAAAAAAAAGATGCAAATTACCTATCCATGTGAATGGGGTTATAAAATTATTGGCCAGAACAGAGAAAAGATGCTTTTAGCTGTAGACTCCATCATTAAATCGGATTCTATGATGATTCGTGAGTCTAACACCAGCAGAAGTGGAAAGTATATCAGCCTGGAGATAAGAGTCAAAGTCCAAAATGAACTGGAACGGAACAGCTATTTTAAAATGCTTGCCGAACACTCTGAAATTCGAATGGTCCTTTGATTATCTGCCGCTTTCTTGCAGATCCATCCTCAAATCCAATCTAATTAACTCCGCCGCTACTAGCCTCAAATCTTATATGGCGTCCCAAGGGTTGTGCCTGTATAATTAAAACAGGATGACAAACTGGTTTATAAACAGGTTTGCGGATACTTTAATGACCAAATAATCAACAGGTTAAAGGTTAAACTCAATATAGTGGATCATGAATAATAGAAGATACTTCTTATAGTGTGTTATGCTTTACACAAAAAAGGAGGGAAAAATTAATGTCTCACCAATATTTAACAAGTGGCCAGGTTGCCAAAAAACTGAAAATTTCAATTTCTACTTTGAAACGTTGGCTTGAAACCATGGATTTGAATGTTTCTGAGGTACGGAATTGCAATGGGTGGCGCTTGTTTACTGAAGAAGATGTCCAGGTAATCCGGGAACATAAACAGAAACTGAAAAAGACCGGGAAGCGTTTTAATGATACTACGCTGGTACCAGTGATAATTTCTGCGGGAAAAAAATTTGGAGCAAAATGATAGAAATAAGGAAAGAGTGCTGTTCTGTAATGGTAATTTTTTTAATGTTGATGTTCCCCTGTCATGCCCAGGACATCAGGCGGGGAAGAAATGAGGGAACTGTCAACATTCCGGCATCCAATGTGGATGGTAACGGAAACATTACTCTGAGTGCCACACTAAATGGCAGTATCGGCAAGCACAGCTCAATGCTCAAATCAAAAATCGCCGGTAAAATAGGAATTGCTGATATTCTGCAAGGATTTGTAAGTACATCTGTAGTCAATTTCCGGAAAATAGGACTGACTGAAGTACATGGGCAGATTACATTGCCCCAAAATGATGGTTTGCGTTTTTTCGGTATTGCATTCTGTGGAGATCTCTTTCTGTCTACAGCCATGGATACAATCTCGGGCGAAGCAATATCAGGAAGGCCCGATTTTCACTCCTACATCAGACCATCATTGATTTGTGATCAGGATTGGATAGCCATTGATAAAAAGGTAAGCTTGAAAACATATCAGTTGTTTAGCATGGCAGATGATGCTGATCGGCTTTTCCAATATGATCAGTTATCGTTCAAGCTGGGGGCAGAGTGGAAAACATATCATCACAGTTACTTCGTGGATGCTTCTGTGGGTATGTACAAGGAAAAAAAGACCACTGCTTTTTCAGGAGACAAGGGCTTTAAACAACAGAAAGTGTGGCTGGAACCCGGGGTACGTTTACGATTACGAAACCGCTTCAGTTTCCTGGCTTCCATGCGCTTTCTTCTGTTGCAAAGGGTAAAAACTGAGCGGCCCCTGTCACCTCAATATGTAAGTATGCAATTGACTTTTGAAGCACCGGTTTGTTTCAGGGAAACCAATACCGAAGCGATAAGAACACTGATTTTCATAGATAATGCGAAAGATAAAGAAAAAGACCGTATTACAAGGAGCATTGAACAGGGCAAATCGATTAAAACCGATTTCGAGACAGGATTTGAGGATCTGGCACCTGAGAAATCGGATATTGATCAACAAAAGGAGGCTTTGCGGAAAAGAGAAGAGATTCAGAACAAGATGGAAGAGATAGAGAAATTACTGGAGGACCTGGAATGAAAAGGCTGTTATCCATTATTATCACATTTCTGCTTGCCATAATTTTTTCAGCCGGTGCACAGGGAAACCAGAAACGTAACAGAGGAGAATCATTTTTCAATTTACGCAATTCAAATACCACAGGATTTGGAAATATCTGGTTATCGTTAAGAGGCGTGGGGCATGTCTGGGATGATGATCCGGTTAAACTGGATTCAAGCAGTAAAGCCGATCGGAAATGGATATCAAATGTACGGGCTTTTCCTGAATTAAGAATCGAAGGAGGAGTGCTCAATTTCCTGTCGGTTTCTGTGGAATCAAGATTTTTGTCCTATGGATTCAAGCCAGGATATGTCAATTGCGGCCTGAAAATGACAACTCCGGATAATCTGGATCTCAGATTGAATGGTTTTGCATTGGAGTTAACTTATTTACATCAGTTCATTGAATCTAACCCGACTCTGGGGGGATATCTGGGTTTTATGCCTGAGGGTTTCGTTGTAAAAGGAAATTCCATCGAAATGAAATTTCTTTATGAACTGGATCTATTGGCCAGATTCAGCAGGATCCCGGTTAGATTTCTGGTGAACCTTGGTACCAGAATCCCGTTACGAGAGGATCGGCTGAAATGTTTCCAGATACTGGGCAATACAGGAATAGTTTACAGCCGGTATAGAATTGACTTTTATACCCTCTTTTCAATTGAAGCATTCAATAACCTGTCCGGCCCATTGATAATAAAGGAACCGGTTAACAAAGCAATAGCTGTTTATTTCAGTGAGAACCTGATGTATCTGACTGTGGGAGGAAATGTCCGCTATGATAACGGATGTGTCCTGAATGTCTCGGTGCCTTTGCTGGTAAGTAAAAACCGTGAATCCAGGATGAGAGTTGAGGATTTGGCGGAACTGCACAGAAACAGCAGGCCCGAGCTCTTCAGCGATGAAAAAAGAAGAGGTATAAAGGATCCGTTTGATCCATGGTTTGTAAAATGGAAAGTCGCCGGTTCCATAACTTTTCCGCTCAGGTTCAAAATGACCAGTTCAGAACTGATGAGGAATTATCTGATATTAAAAAACAGAAAAGAACAGAGGAGAATAGATATTGATCAGAAAATCAGGGCAGAAGAAGAAGAGCGGCTCCAGAAGATTAAAAAGAGAAAAGAAGAAATATTGAACTCGAAATAGTGGTCGTTAAGGTATGAAAAAATTCACAATTCATTCCATGATTATGGTTTTTGTTCTTACAATCGGCTTACCGCCGATATGGAGAATGAATTGTGCTTTAGCCAGACCTAAAAATGAACCGGTGGAATTAACAAAGGA
The DNA here is from genome assembly GCA_012519985.1 of Fibrobacter sp. Lineage (GTDB taxonomy): Bacteria > Fibrobacterota > Chitinivibrionia > Chitinivibrionales > Chitinispirillaceae > JAAYPC01. Next base: position 5,241 of record JAAYPC010000063.1, on the reverse strand, counting down.
ACTTGTGGTAAACCGACTCATCACCGAAACTAAGGAAATCGACAGTATAATGAAAAATCTGACCTACTTTCGGGATGTCATCTCAGAGTTGCGCAATCTGGAAGTTTATCCTTTTGAGCTGATCAATATGACTGACAGCATTCTGGTCAGATATGACAAGGCTATCGAATCTCTGGAACAGCAGTGCAAAGAGATAAGCGATAAAGCTGCCATGCACAAAGCATCGCTTGTTGATGCGATGGAAATACTGAGGGAAATGGTTAGATCCGAACCGGTTCAAAGTATGTTTACTGTTCTGCATAATGGAAACACAAAAAGATTACATGAACTGAATAACATAAATCAACGGATTACCGGATTGTGGAGCTCAGCAGATTCACTGATAGATTTTGTGATGAATCAGAGTGTAGACATTCAAAAGAGGGGAAAAAATAAAAAAGAGTCTCAAGAGGAAGATATCTGGTATGATAAATATCAGAAAAAGATTGATTTAATAAAAGATGCAATAAAGGAAAAAGCATCTTTACCACAGATGGAGGAACTTTTCAAGATAGAAAGATTTCATATTGGCAAACTACTGGAAACCGAAAAATATGATCTAGCACGTCAGAAAATTTTCAGTCTTATGGATCGCTACGCAGAAAAAAAGGAGGAACTGAGTCTGCTGCTGGCAAAGGTAGAATTCTCTTCGGGGAATTTCAGAGAGGTATTGTCAACTATCTCGGATATATCAGAAACAAGGCATAATCGCGAACAGTTATTGACGTTGAAAATTCAGAGTCTGTACTCCCTTATGGAATATGAGGCTATCTGGCAAAATTATCAAAATTATGATTTAACAGGACTGCAAAGCAGTGTACGAAATCTCGTGATATGGATTGTTATTGAGAGCGGATTCGCACTGAGAATTCAATGGGATTATTCTCAACTTGCATCTATGATGGATAACAAAGGTTCATTTAAGCACCATGTGCTGCATGCGCTTTCCCGTACATATCTTTTGTCAGGGGATAGGCAAACTGCTCTTTCCATAATGGAGAGGGCATTGAAGCACAAGGTTCTGAGTGAAAATGATCGTATTGCAGTCAGGGAGATCAGACTTGCTCTGGCGCAGGTTTATTATGAGATGAATGAATACGAGAAATCTCTGGCTCTTTTCTATGATATTCTGAATAAACGTGAGGATTTCGAAAAAGCACTTACCGGAATAATCTGGTGCTATATAAAACTTAATAACGATAGGAAAGCCGATATTGCTTTAAGAAAGCTTATCAATCTGAAACCGGAGTCACCTTATGCTCTCGAAGCCATATATATACTTGCCAGAAAAAATCTGATTAAAGTAAATGAAGAATGGAAAAAGATAGTATACCTGGATAAGGAGGAAAAGAGGCTTGAGGCAACGCTGAGAAGAATAAATGACAAGAAGAAAAAGAATACCAGAAAAGAAGATGCGCCCAAATATGAATATGCATGTAATGAGCTAAGTTCATTACTAAAGAGATTAAAAAATGAGAACAGGATGAACTATGATTCTCTGAAAAATTTGTATGAGAGAATAGAGAGAACCTGCAAAATGATCAGTACTCATTATCATTCGGGTACATATCAGGAAACTGTATTCGATGCAAAAAGGGAAGAGGCACTTTTCCTGCTGGATTCGACACTGAATCAAATCGGGAACAGTTTGGCAGAAAAAAAATTGAAACTTTTTTCAAATGCTATTCAGAACAGAAGTAAAATAAAGGAAATTGTAAAGAAGGCAAAAATATTCGCGGTTATTGCTGAGATTGACCGATTAAGGTGGGAAAGGGAATTTCTGGATTGGAAAAAAGCTCAATACAGGGATGAGGAGATAGCGATTGACTCAAGTATTGCTGCAGTCCATGATTCCTTATCGATAGAACATTTGAGAGAAAAAAAGAAAATTATAACCAATACAATTGATTCCCTGATTAATTCCGAAGACCGTTTGGTTAACAGCAGAATAACTTCATTAAAATTAAAGATTGATACTCTTTTGAAGATGGAAATGGATGAAGATGATGCCGCTTACCTGAATTATCAATACGGGGAGATGGCATATATTGAAGAAAACATGAAATATTCGATGCTATACGAACGATATGAAATGGAAATGAATGATTATTCAAGAAAGCTGGATGACTTCAGAAAAGGAGTACAACTGAATCATCCGGTAAAACCGCAAATGCCAGTGCTTGACCACAGCAATAGTATTGAAAAATTCAAAAAAGTTATCAACGACTATCCGAATTCTAAATTCTGTCCATCTTCGTTTTACAGTCTTGCCTGGTGTTACAATGATCTGGCCAAAAATGACAGTGCAGTATCTTTCATGGGAGAGATAATCCGAAATTACCTGGCAAGCTCTTATGCACCTCAGGCCTGGATGTATTGCGGTGAGTATTACTTCGATAAGGGAGATCTGGACAGTGCAATTATCTGTTATCAGTCTGTGCTCAAGTATCCAGAAAGTGAATGGTTTGAGGAAGCTCTTTATAAGCTGGCCTGGAGTCAATACCGGCTTTCTAATCCAGAAAAAGCAATCAGCTCGTTTCTTGCTCTGGTTGATCTGGGAGATATAGCCACCTCAGGAGCTTCTTTATTGGAGAAGGAATCGATGGACTATATAGCCATCAGTTTCAGTGAAGCAGATGTGACCGGAGAAAAAGGATTGCAAAGAGCACTGTTATTTGCTGAAAAGTTAAAAGATGAACAGAAAGGATGCCGGATTTTACATCGTCTGGCCAGTGTTTTCAGAGAGCAGGGAAGATATGAAATAGCGAAAAAAACATATACAAGCATGCTGGGAATGTATCCAGGATATCCAAAGAGTCCTGTAGTGGAATCGGAACTGGTGAAATTGCTTGAGAGAGAACCGGCAGCAAATGATATAAACGGGGCGAAAATAAAGATCTATGAAAAATATAATTACAAGGGTGAATGGGCAAAGGGTCAAAGTAAAGAAGTGCAGCGAGAGGCTGACAGTATTGCACAAAAGCAACTTTATGAGGCAGCAATAGGATATCACCAGAGGGCTCTGCAAAAAAATGATTCACGTGCTTATCAGGAAGCCATGAATGCATACAGGGAAATGATTACGGTTTATCCTGAGTCAAAAGTAGCGAATGAATGTCATTACAATCTGGCGGAAATATTGTTTGCTGTCGGAAATTATTATGAGGCGGCTGAGGAGTATATGGCTGTAACCAGACGGTATCCTGACAGTAAATACCGGGAAACTGCCGCATGGAATGCCATAGTAGCTTCTCAGAATCTGTTGAAAATGGAAACCAAACTGCAAAATCGGTAAATAGCAATGAAAAATGAAAAAGCAATTTGCCCGGCAATCATTGTAGCAATAATGCTGGTAATTTTTGCAGGATGTGCATCAAGGATGGAAATTAAAAAACAGCAAATAAAGAAAACTGTCATGGCTGATACAGTGAAAGTGAATGCGGAAAAAAAGAAAGAAAAAAATAAAACTGATAGTCTGGAAAAAAAGGACACCGGGTTAACTGCTGCTACAGAACTGATGATTCGGGCATGTGATAATTATCTTGCATTAAATGACAGCGGACAGAAAACCGCAGAGGTATTAAGCATTAAAGCAAATCTGCTTTATAACAATCGTCATTTTGACTGGAGCAGAACTGTATATAATCAGATACTTGAAAGGTATGAAAATACCCAGTTTTATTATGATGCAATGCGGATGATAGCACAGTCATATTATGAAGAAAAAAGATTTGACGAAGCACAGAATTGGTATCGTAAGCTCAGCTATGTTGCACAAAGTGTACCTGACAGGGAAGATGCGATACAACGAATAGCAGAATCGATTTTCAGGATGGCTGAAGCATACGAGGAGCAGAAGAAATTCAAGGATGCTGCGGTTGAATATGAAAGAATATCTCTGGAGTTTCCAGAATCAAAGATTGCTGATGTTGCTCTCTTTAACTCCGGATTAGCTTATGAAAAAATGACCGAATGGACTCATGCAATACTGATATTCCAGCGTTTGATAAACAAATACAGCAAATCGCCGCTTCTGCCTAAGGCACTGTTCAGAATCGCAAAAAACCATGAAAAGATGCTTCAATGGGATTATGCTGCAGATGCCTATATCAAAGTTGCTTTGGAGCACACTGAATCTGAGCTGGGACCTCTGGCTTTATATAATGCAGGTTTCTGTCTGGAAAATGCAGGAAAGTTAAAGGAAGCTGCTGCGACTTTTGAGAAATTATCTGTTGTGTATCCGCAATCTCCGGATGCACCGGATGTGCTGTTCAAGGCAGGAGAAATATATGGAAAAATTAAAGACTGGCAGAGCGTAACCAGGGTTAATCAAATTTTCACCAGCAAATTCGGCTCAGACCAGGATAGAATTATTCAGGCATTATGCATGGGTGGAGTTGCTTTGTATATGCAGAGCAGGGAGGCAGATGCAATAAAGCAGCTTGAGAAAGCTGCTATGACATTTGAAAAAATGAAAGACCCCAGTTCTGTGAATGCTTACTACGCTGCAAAGGCAATATTTACTATAGGTGAAATTTATCACGGACAGATGTCTAAAATAAACCTGTCCAGCCAGCACAGCATCTATAGAAAACAACTGGACCAGAAATCAAGTCTTATGGACAAGGCAATAGAATCCTACAGCAAAGTAATCAAATTCAGTATTTTAGAATGGACAACCAGATCTGTATTTCAGATAGGACAGATATACGAAGATTTTGGAGTAAGCATTTTCCGCCAACAGCGCCCATCCTTTAAATCTCTGGAAGAGAGAATGTCACTGGAGCTGGGAATTGCCAAAGCGGTGGAAAAATATTTTGTGGAAAACGCCATTTACTATCATGAGTTAAATGTTAAGCTGGGAATAAAGGAGGAAATTGAGGATAAGTATATCACCCAGTCAAGACAGAAACTCACCTTTCTGCCATATCTTGCAGGTGATAATTATCTGGCTCTGGTGAAGATTGCCACTAATTCTACGGAAATTAACCCCGAAGGGTTCTCATCGATTGCCAGAACACTGCAGACACTTCAGAAAGTAGCACCATTTCAGGAAAAAGCGATTGATCTTTATTTAAAATGCCTGGAACTGGGAGCTGCATACAATGAAACCAATGAATATTATGAAAAGGCCGCTTCCAGTATTACAGGACAATCTTTTCTGGTAGGACAGACCTATGATAAACTGGTAACCATAGCACG